>CAZFOX010000306.1:0-6433 GCA_964520565.1 uncultured bacterium
CGGATTACTCGAGAAATCTTCGATACAATCGCTTCGGTCTATATGCGGGATGTTCAACAAGTGCCAGTTAAAGGGAAAAATTAAGATTGTTGATTGGTCGTGAAACATTCCCATTTTTATGGAGCGCTTGTTCAGAAGGGGGGATTTTTTAAAACGAAAACTAAACTTAAACCATTGCTTTCCTCCCTCCATGATGCGGTTGGGGCAAATAGCCATCGCAATCCATCTTGCCCGGAAACACTTTCTTGATACAGTAACGGAATCAACCATGTCGTTAAGCCTCAGGAGACCGTGTTTCCATGATCACCGACAATATTCTCGATCTGATTGGTAATACACCTCTTTTTCGATTAAAAGGGGAAAACGTTTTTGCCAAACTGGAATATTTGAACCCCGGCGGGAGCATAAAAGATCGTGTGGCTTTATCGATGCTGGAAGGAGCGGAACGGGATGGCCGTCTGAAACCTGAATCCATCATTGTTGAACCCACTTCGGGGAATACCGGCATCGGCATAGCCCTGGTTGGCCGTCTTAAAGGGTATCGAGTTCGTATCGTAATGCCAGAAAACATGAGTGAAGAACGGAAAAAATTGATACGCACTCTGGGCGCTGATCTGGTTTTGACTCCGGCCGGGGAGAGTATTAGCGGCGCTGTGGAACTCGTGAAGAAGATGGCGGCGGAAGATTCTCGTGTCTTTGTCCCCCAACAATTTGAAAATCCCGACAATCCTCGAGTTCATTACGAGGAAACCGCTCACGAACTGTGGCGGCAAATGACCGGCGATATCGCCTGCTTTGTAGCCGGTGTCGGCAGCGGTGGTACCTTGCAGGGAGTCGGCAAATTTCTTAAAGAACACAAGCCGGATGTGAAAATTGTAGCGGTCGAACCTAAAAATGTTTCTGCTTTGCTTGGGCATGAACCGGGTTTGCATCAGATTCAAGGGATTGGCGATGGATTCATCCCGGCGATTCTGGACGTTTCATTGGTGGATGAAGTGCTGGAAGTGACCGATGAGGATGCAATCGAAACGACTCGTCAATTAGGCCGGGATTTCGGTCTTTTGGCTGGAATCTCATCGGGCGCGAATGTATGGGCGGCTCGCCAAATGGCAAATAAACTGAAAGGCCCTATTGCCACGGTTCTTCCCGACCGTGCAGAACGCTATTTCAGTACCGCACTGATGTAATAGCGGTATTCAATTAACTTTCTTGCCGAGATCGGTTTCCGCTATGGTTTTCTTGCTTACCTCTCCCTGGATTCGATGGATTATCATGAATCCAGGAGTTTTTTGTGGCAACATGATGTAAAGTAATTTGCCAAATTGAAATAAAATATTAAAATTCTCTTGACGAATAGGCGGATTGTGCTATTCTTATTTCAGAATAAAACCGGACATTCAAATGCAATGATTTTACTAGAATTGTGATTTTTTATGAGGGCCTGTCGAAATCGAATGGCCATATGGAACATACTCCTTTTTTGTTATCCGGCAAATTCAAAAACATCGGCTTTATAAAAACCAATAAATAGTGCGTTTCACCATGCACTGACCGGAGGGATCATACGATGAAGCCATTGCGAATAACCTCTATTGGATTAATCATGATTCTCTGCACGCTGGCTTATTCCCATGTCTCGGCGGCAACGATTGATACAGCTATTTCTCTGGCTCTTGTTCAATTGGTTAACCGGAATGATATGGGAACGGTCGCAGGAACGGGTATCCGGGGTGGTGCGGGCGACGGAGGAGATGCGATTGCTGCCCAACTCTCTTATCCCTACGATGTCGAGGTGGATTCAGAGGGAAATTTCTACATTCTCGACCATGGCAATGCGTCGGTTCGCCGAGTGGATTCTACCGGTATAATTCAAACCGTGGTCGGTAGTGGCCAAAACGGTTTTGCGGGCGATGGGGGACCGGCTACGGCGGCTCTCTTAAATCGTCCTCATGGAATTTGCAGTGATAAATTAGGAAATCTTTATATAGCCGATACTTATAACAATCGAATTCGCAAGGTCGATATCCATGGAATAATCGTTACGATCGCTGGAAACGGGCAGGATGGATACAGTGGTGACGGTGGCCTGGCGATTAATGCGAAATTGAATAAGCCCTATGATATTTGTGTCGATTCTTCCGGAAACCTATTTATCGCGGATACATCAAACCATGTAATTCGGAAAGTCGATTCGAATGGCGTTATTACAACGGTAGCTGGCAGTTCGGGTTTCGGTTATACAGGAAATGAAGGCCCCGCCACACAAGCGAAACTCCGTACACCGATCGGAGTCTTTGTCTGCTCAAAAGGGGAGTTATATATCGCGGATACAGGAAACCATGTTATCCGAAAAGTCCGTACCGATGGTATCATCCAAACCATTGCAGGAGATGGCAGTGAAGGTTATGCGGGCGATAAGGGAATTCCAACTCGTGCAAAATTGTCCAGTCCTTCCAGCGTATTAATGGATCAGACAGGTTTAATAATTATTGCCGATTCCGGGAATCATGCGATTCGGGCGGTCATTCAAGGCCCTCAGATTGTTACTCTTTCCGGCAATGGAACGCCTGGTTTTTTTGGCGATGGCATGCATCCCGCATACGCGCAGTTGAATTTTCCCAGTGGCATCGATGTCAATGACAAAAACGAATTGTATATCGCCGATACAAAAAATCATCGAATTCGAAAAATGGGTGCGGCGGCTACACTCTATGCACATGCCGGAAGCGATCAAACAACAAAAGTTTTTCAATCCATTCAATTGAATGGGACTGTTGGCGGAGTCAATCCACCCTATCAAGTGAATTGGCATATCGAAGCCGGCCCCAGTCTCGATCCAGCCCAGTTCTCCAGTACGACAGTCGAGGATCCGATTTTCACTCCAACTACGGCGGGAGAATACGTTCTTGTTTTTACACTTAGCGATGGGAAGCAACAGTCTTCCAGCGATTCTGTTCTCGTCAAAGTGCAGGGATTATACAGTGTTTCAGCGGGCTTCGATCGTGTTGTCACCAATACGATGAGTGTTACCCTCGAGGGAAGTGTACAGGGATCGGATGGGGCCTATGGGGTGAAATGGTCGATTCTTTCCGGCCCTTCGGCAGACAATAACCAGTTTTCTGCTACCGATCTGTTGGAAACCGTTTTTACTCCTGCCAGGGCAGGTACTTATGTTATTGAACTGCGCGTTGATGATCCTCTCCTTGGAATCATGCGCGATTCAATCGTCGTGGTTGTTCTGGCTGTAAATCCACCGAACTCCGTTTTTGTAACCGATACGATTGAGGATTGGGCGGATATTAGTAATTATGTGGATTATGATCCTCTTAATAAAAAAGACCTCGTGATTCGTTGGAATTTCGACCGGAACAAGGTGGATTTTTCCAATGTAAGTGATGCCCATGTGTATGTGAGTTTAAATGGCGATCGCAAGTTCCGTTTCTTGGGACGTACAGGAAACAGCGATATTTCCTATTTTGTATGGTCCGTTGATGAAGCGGCAAAGATTAGCGATTCGTTTAAGAACGGTCCCCAATCGGGGAGTTTTTATGAATTTCAGGTTTTCTTTCTTTCCCGGAATGGGAATCCCATTTTTTATGGTCCCTATTTGAATTCGGGTCCAGTTAGGTATTACACGAAGAGCGATCCCTCCGCTCCCGATCCTATCTACATCCCAGAACCAACGCCAGTTCCAACGGAAATTGTGGTAGTACCTACTGTTCCGCCCGATACGAATCCAACGCCAACGCCAACGATCGATGGTTCGCAGATACCAACACCTCCTCCTGGGGATGGAACGCCGCTACCTGAGGATCCCAATCAACCTCATCCAACGGCTACACCCTCATCGCCTTCCAATCCGACAGTATCGCCGGAAATTCTCACTCCGACGCCTGGCGATCCAGGAGCGACTCCCACGATGGAATCCGGCGATCCGGGAACGGACTCAACTCCGGTTTCTACTATTCCAGGAACTGAACCGACCGAGTTTCCAACACAAGTTCCAGAGAATCCAGATATTACTCCAACAGCCAGTCCATCCGGACCATCCGGAGAGTCGACTGTAACGCCAACCGAAATTCTTCCGGGCGATCCTACACCGGAACCCACTGCGACTCCAACCCGTACTCCGACTCCGTTGCCGGAAACAGTGACATTGGTTGGTATCGTTCGCGATTTCAAACATAACCATCCGGATTTCGAACGTTATTCTTCCAGCAAAGGGGAGAAGGGAATTGTTGAGTCTATTCTGGGAGAAGATAAGAAACCGGTTCTTGCATCCGGAAAACACGCACAGGTAACCAGTGAGGGTTCATTCAAGCATTGGTTTGAGGATAATCCTGGATTGAACGAGCGGACGGAAATCGATATCGTACTGCGTCTCGATCCAAATTCCTCTCCATTCGCTCCGGTGTATTCGTTTGAAAGCAGTAGTTTCTTCCCCATCGACAATCTACTGATGGGAAACCAGGGGCGAAAGCATAATTACCATTTCACCATGGAAGTCCATACGGAATTTACGTATACCGGCCCGCAAGAGTTCAAGTTCTCGGGTGACGACGATGTCTGGGTGTTTATCAACAATCAACTGGTCATCGATTTAGGCGGCGTTCATCCCGAATTACGTGCCAGTGTCAATACGGGCGATCTGGGACTCGAGATCGGCCAAATCTATCCATTGGATCTTTTCTTTGCAGAACGCCATACAACCGGTTCCAATTTCCGAATATCCACTGGTCTTTATCTTGAGCCGGTTCCGGAACCGACGGCAACGCCGACTCCCTTTCCAACAGAGACACCCACAGGCGTTTATACACCGGTTCCTACTCCCGAACCGACTTTGCCATCTGTTGGACCGGAAATCGAAGTAGGACCATTGAATACTTATTTGTATTTCGTGGATGATTCCTCGGGTATGGAGAGTCTGCGTTCTCTCTCGACCGCTTCTATTGTAGTGGAAAATGTGGGATCGGCTCCTTTAACGGTTGCTTCAGTCTCTTTCGAACAGGCTTCGTCCTGGTTACAGATCGATCCAACGGCCCCATTTGTTCTGAATCCCGGCGAGATTAAAGAATTGACGATATCGGTCGATTGGCAGCAGATGCCGCTGGGACAATCGGCGAATCGGTTATTGATCGAATCAGACGATTTCGACGAAACGGTCTTTCCGGCTGGCGTTTATCTGTCGTTGGAGAAAGCCGCGCCGACACCAACCCCGCTTCCCGGTTCGGAACCTGAAGAACCAACTGTGAAACCCGGGGAACCGACCTATACTCCCGTACCCACATCGGCAATCGAGGAACCGGCTGAAACACCCACACCGTCCGATCCTTTAAATCCGGCAGCAACACCCACACCGATTTCGGAAATCGTGGATACGCCAACTCCAGTTATTCCTGTCGATCCCGGTAACGTACCCACTGCTGTTCCGACCGAACCGGTCAATCCAGTAGCAACGCCGGTTTCGGATACACCCACTCCGAAGCCTGGCAATCCGACTGGCGCTACGGCGACGCCTACGGTTACACCGACTCCGTCCGAAATACCTGTCAATACACCAACATTCCCTCCCGTGGGGGATCCAGAATTGTATCGCTTGATCACATTCGATCAATATCGTTCAAAAACATTGAGATCGTATGGATTCACGGTAATTCCCAAGGATGCCAAGGCGTCTCTCAATCCTGTTCCCTTTAGTTCTGGCGCATCCAATGGAGAAGGAGTGGCTTGCGAAGTTTCTATCGGAGAAATGCTAACCCTGAACGGTCCGGAGATAACAGTATATAAGAATCCGGTGACCATTTCTGTATGGTATAACATTCCAGAAGCCGGTTATCAATTTGCCCTCGGCGCTTATGGAGAGATTGCCGGGCAATTTGGATCGTCATTGTATACCGTTCGTGGAATGCCGGAATATACACCGGGAGAATGGCAGAAAGCGGAGATATCGGTCAACGGCGGTTACACTAAAGTCACACCTTTCATGATTGTATACAACGAAAGCGGAACCGGATCGGGTACAAGTAAGATCGCCATGGATAATCTGGCCATTGCCCAGGGCAAAACGGCATTCACGGATGGAGTCGTGACACCCGGGGATTGGAAACCGAACGAGTGGTTAGCTGCTTCGGAACATGGTCTGGCTTATAGACAGAACTCTGTTTTGGTTTTGGAAAAGGATCCAGACAAGGCTATCAGCCGATTTGTATCCTCTTTTCCCTATAACGCCTATCCAGTCGATTTCCGCGTGGAAATCGATGTCGTGAAAGATTACGGTGAATCGGGAACATTGACGCTTTGGTCGGGAACTGGCCCCAACGCCAACCAGATCGACATTCCCCTCTGGATGTTGAAAAACGGGGAAGAAAAGACGCTGAGTCTCTCGTCCGTCTCTCTGGCAAACAGTGAGTTTATGAATGTGGTTCTTCAAATT
>CAZFOX010000307.1:0-6428 GCA_964520565.1 uncultured bacterium
AGAACACCGAACTGTACACTGGCGAAGATTATCTGGGGTATCGAATCCTCGATAAAACCATGAGCGCCCAGTACCGCGTTCAAGAATCGACGGTTACACTCTTTGTCCTGGATGCTTCGGATCCTGAAAAGTTACAACCTCTCTACGAAGAAATTACCCGGCTCCTGGGGACGCCGGTTTCTCTTTCTCCCGATCAAACGCCACCGGATATAACCTTTTACGCAACCACCAATAAGTATTTAGGGAATTTTTTAATTCTCCCTTTTCATCAATACCTTTTTGGATTATTCAATCCAAATGAATCCGTAGAGTTCCTCACCTTATTTTCGATGGTCGATTCACTCTTGAAAATCCCTGTACAATCGCCCTAAATATGTGACCGTTTAATAAGGACGGGTAAAAAAGCATCCTAAGAACCGACCTGCAAATTGGAGCGTCATCAGATTGCTTCGCTACGCTCGCAATGACATATGGATACGTTCATGTCATTGCGAACGAAGTGAAGCAATCTAAAAGTCGGGTCGTTGTTTTACTCGACATTTTTTGTTGGTCATTCTACTAGCCCGTGAGCAACTTTTTTTACCACCCCCCTTGTCATAATGCATAGCTTGTGTTATGCTAACAAAACAAATGAATAGTTATATAAAAAGATGGCTGCAATAGAAAAAAGAGGTTGAATCGATTAATCTATGATTTACTAGTTTAATCATCACGAGGCAAAGGAAACGTCCTCATGACTCCGATTGCAAACGATTCAACCTATTGGCGTGCGTTTGAAGAGAATAAGGTCACCCATTCCGTGGCACATTACCTGATGGCGATCGATCACCTGCGGAACGACCAGGGGTATGCGCGTGTCACCGATGTAGCCGGTTTGATGGGAATTTCGCGGGGAGCGGCCTCGTTGGCGCTCTCGCAGCTGAAAGAAAAAGGATTGGTAAAAGAAGATCCCAACCGATTTCTTCTACTATCGGAAGAAGGAAAATCGTTGGCGCGGACAGTAGAGCATAATTTTTTCCTGCTCGCCTGCTTTTTCGAAAACGTCTTAAAGGTCGATTCCGAAATCGCCAGAGCCGACGCATGCAAGATGGAGCATTTGTTAAGCGAAGAGTCCTCGAAAGCGTTAATCCGTTTCTTGCAGATTCTTCTATCGAAAAAGAATTTTGTCAGGGAATTGTCGGAAAAAATGGAGAATTTTGAGGCTTCCTGCGAAACGAACAGTCCCTGCCCCCTCTGCGAGCCTGCAGGCGAATGCTTGATGCCGAAAGGGAGCCTATTGCAGGATTGTCCGCTTCGCAGCACTGCCAAACAAGGTCGATCATCCTAGGTTGGAAAGGAAATAACGCCGTGTCTGAAAAGCAGCTTTGCCAGTGCCACTCCGGTTCGTCCGGAATCGTTACCAAAGTAGAAGGCGAATCGCATACGATTGCGCGGCTCCAGGAGCTAGGAGTTCTGGCAGGCCAATGGATTCACATCGTCCGCGCGGGCAATCCTCTTATTTTTGAAATCGGGGATTCCCGCTATTGTATCCGCCCCAAACAACTGCATGGCGTTACGATCCAACTGATTTCCAACAAGCCCGGTTCCACGATTCCCAGCAACGTTCTGTCGACGGTTCCTGAAAGATATACCGCGATGCAATCCGATACGTAATCGTTTTACTTCACATCCTTCTCACTTGAAATCAACCTGCGTCCAGAAATCGAGGAAAGCGGGGGGAGATTTTTATACCCAAATACGGAAACGAATAAGCGATGAGTGTGACAACCACGGTCGATATCGAACAAAAAACAAAACATCTCCGCATTGCCGTTGTTGGAAATCCCAACACGGGGAAAACCACTCTTTTCAATGTCCTGACCGGTCTGAATCAAAAAGTCGGCAATTATCCGGGCGTTACGGTCGAGCGTAAAACGGGGCAGTTTACCCTCTCCGATAGAACCCTCACCTTGATCGATCTGCCGGGAGCGTACAGTCTGGCAGCCCGCTCACCCGACGAAATGCTGGTCGCCGACGTTCTTTTAGGACAACAACCCGGCGAAGAGCCCATCGATCTCATTCTCTGCGTGGTCGACGCCTCCAATATCCACCGAAATTTCTATCTGGTCAGCCAGGTTCTCGAATTAGGGCTTCCCGTTGTCATCGCGCTGAATATGGCCGATATCGCCAAGTCCAAGGGAATCCAAATCGACATCGTGGGATTATCCCGAAGGTTGGGCGTTCCCGTCGTTCCCATCGTGGCACGGCATAAAAAGGGGATCGGCGATCTGCATCGCGCCATTTCGCAAACGATCGATACGCCAAAACAGACCCAAACCGATATGCCGAAATTCCCCGAATCGATCCATCTCGCTGTTTCTCAATTGATCCAGTGGGCACAGAATCGAGCGCCGAAGGGAGTCCGCCCGATCCCCGAACCCGAAATGTTCCGAGCGTTGATCGATCGGGGCGGTTACGCCGAACAACGGTTGACCGCCCTGCTTGGACCGGCGTTCGCCGATGCCTTGCAACGCGAACGGGATACGGGAAGCGAAATGCTCCCCCTTTCTTCCATCGAAGTGAAATGCCGCTACGAGTGGATTCATTCCATCCTGGGAAATTGGGTTAAAAAACCTAAAAAACCCATTCGGACCGCTTCCGATCGAATCGACCAGATTCTGACGCACCGCCTGTGGGGCAGCCTGATCTTTCTGGGCATTATGGCGCTGGTGTTTCAATCCATATACTCCTGGGCGGCGCCGATCATGGATTTCATCGATGCAGGATTCGGCGCACTCGGCGAAATCGCGGCGATATGGATTCCGGAAGGCGCTTTTCAAAGCCTGGTGATTGATGGAGTCATCGCCGGAGTCGGTGGCGTTCTGATCTTTCTGCCACAGATCGCCATCCTGTTTCTATTCATCGCCATTCTGGAAGATTGCGGATATCTTCCCCGCGCCGCCTATTTAATGGATCGCCTCCTGTCGTTCTGCGGCCTGTCGGGCAAGTCGTTCATCCCCATGCTTTCCAGCTTCGCCTGCGCGATACCCGGCGTGATGGCCACGCGCACCATCGAAGACCGCAACGACCGCCTGACGACCATCATGGTCGCGCCGCTGATGAGTTGCTCTGCCCGTTTGCCGGTCTACCTTATTTTCATTGCAGCCTTTATTCCCGACAGACCTGTCCTGGGATTGTGGTTTAACTTGCAGGGGTTGGTGCTGTTCGGCCTTTATTTAGTGGGAATCGCCGTTGCTATACCGGTTGCCTGGATCGTTAAACGCTTGTTATCCAAAGGAAGCGAGTCATCCTTCCTGTTGGAATTGCCCACCTATAAGTGGCCAACGTTCCGTAACGTGGTTCTTTACGTATTCGACCGCGCCAAGGCGTTTGTAATTCGCGCCGGAACCATCATTTTCTTCATCACCATCATTGTGTGGGCGCTGGCGTATTTCCCCCGCCCGGCTTCCATTCAGGAAAAATACGACGGGCTTCGCGCCCAGGCAACCAGCGAGGAAGAGATCGCTCAATACGATAACCTGGAAAACGGAGAATATATCCGCCAGAGCATCCTGGGGCGCATGGGGCACTTCATTGAGCCGATCGTGAAACCCCTGGGATGGGATTGGCGGATCGGCATGGCCACCATTGCTTCCTTCCCGGCGAGGGAAATCGTGGTGGCCGTTCTGGGAACGATTTTCAACCTCGGCGCGGTCGATGACGCAGAATCGCAGGCCATGCGCGATACTCTTCGTTCCGCCACTTGGGAAGATGGAACGCCGCTTTTCAGTAACGCGGTCGCTCTCTCCATCATGGTCTATTTCGCTCTTTGCTGCCAATGCGGAGCGACACTCGCCACTATCAAGCGAGAGACTAATTCTTATACCTGGCCTATCGCCGCTTTTGTTTACATGACCGTACTGGCCTATGTCGCGGCGTTTATTACTTATCAAACCGGCTGTATGATCGGATTGGGATAAGGAGAACAAATATGGACTGGCAAACAGGACTCGTCATCGCCATCGTGCTGGCCTGCGGTTATCTCGCTTATCGAGAAATTAAAAAAGAACTAACCGGGCAAAGTAAATGTTCGGGATGTTCGGAAGCCAAAAAATCCCAGAAGCCCATCCAAATCGGGCCGCCAATTAAGCACAAATAAGTTTTCGATAGATCGCCAACGTATCCTTCGCCACATCGCTCCAGCTGCGACGAGCCACCGTTGGCGGTTTTTTTATTAGCGTATCCAGCCGCATCATTGCATCCGCCCACGCTCCGGCGTCGCAACAGGGAACAAAGACGGCATCGCCGCCCAGTACTTCGCGATGAACGGGAATATCGGAAACGATCGCGGGCGTTCCACAGGCAAGCGCTTCCACCGGCGGAAGATCGAAGCCCTCATACAGCGAGGGAGCAAGAAACGCGGAGGCTCCTCGATACAACGCAGGAAGATCGCCGTCGGGAATATGTCCCAACCATTGCACGCCCTGTCCGTCCGGGCGGGATTCTTCCATCCATCCGTACCTTCCAACAATGGCCAGGGGAAGATGGAATCCCCGCTGCCGGGCCGTTGCGTATGCGGAGAGTAGCGTGGTCAGGTTTTTGCGCGGTTCCCTCGTTCCCACAAACAAAAGGTACGGTTCGGATAATCCGTATCGATGGCAGATCGCCGAATCGTCCTCTCTCTTCTTGGATGAAAACCGCTCGCCATCCACACCCAAATGAATGGGAATCAAGTTTTGTATCTTTTCTCCCAACGCGGAAAGTTCTTCCGCAACGGCTCGGGAATCGGTAATCACCGCCGCAGCTTTCCGCCAACTCCTCGGAATGATCCATCTGTAAAACAGGCGGCGCAGAATAGGAATCGTTTGAGAATAGTGAAGAAAGGTAAGGTCGTGAATCGTCACGGCCTGTTTCACATCCGTTGCACGAAGAACGGGAGCGATAAACGCGGGAGAATGCAACAAATCGGGTTTGATTTGGCGAAGCCAGGCGGGAAGACACCCTTGCTCCCAAACAATGCGGTGTAACGCCGACGCGATGGGGACGCTGTAAAACCGTACCCGCTGGCTTTCATGCCAATTTGGCGGTAACGGAAAATCGGCGGGGATCAAAACCGATAGAAATAAATCCGGCTCGTTCAGCCGCAATAAACCATCGATCAATCCCCACGCATAGCGCCCTGTTCCGCTGCGGTTCGTGATGCAAAGCGCATTCAAGACCACGTGCATGTCGCTTTATCCCTGCCGTTCGCGGCGGTCGTATAATTCGCGTAAATGTTGATCCAGCTTGCGGGCGGCGCGTTCGGCGGAAAACTCCTGTTCGACTCTCACCCGCCCGCGGAACGAAAGTTCCCGCTGCAGGCGGATATCGCGATGTAACATTTGGATTTTATCCGCCAGATCCTTGGCTTTCCCCTCGGAAAAGATCAGCCCCGCTTCGCCGATCACTTCCGGAATCGCTCCGCAATCCGAACCGATGACCGGCGTTCCGCAGGCCATCGCTTCCGCCAACACCCGCCCGAATTGTTCCTGCCAGTTTTTTTGGGTTTTCGAGGGAAGCACCACTGCATTGCATTCATGATAAAATTCCGGCATCTCCTCGTGAGACAGAGGACTGGCAAACGCCGTCCGTTCGTAAACGCCCAGTTCGCGCGCCATTTTTTCCAGCCGGAAACGCGCCGGGCCGTCGCCCACGATCCGCAGCCGGACATCGTCGTGCAGATCGCTTATCGCCCAGAGCAGCGTATCCAGCCCCTTCTCGTTCACCAGCCGTCCCGCGTATCCCAGGGTGAAAAGCCCCCCCTGAAAGTGGGGTTCCTTGTAGGTGAATCGCTCCAGATTCACGGGTGAAGGAAGAACGTCCCAGAGCTTGCGGTAACCCTTCCGTTCGATCACCCGGCCACCCTGGGTGTTGGAGACCAGAATGCGGTCGGCATTCTGAATAGAGAAATTTTCCATCCACCTGAAGGGGATCGGGTACCGCTTCCAGATATCCTGGTAGGTGAACAGCATCACGGGAACTTCGGGAACGATCCGCTTACACCAATAGACGGCCAGCCATCCCATAAGCGAAAAAGGTTCTTCGACCACGTACACGAGATCGGGCTTTACGCGATTGAAGATCAGGGGAAACGCGGGCTGAAAAAACAGAGCGCCATGAAACGAAAGAAACGCCGATGCCCGGTGAACGGCGATCGGCTCGTTTTCTGCTGGAAGAAATCGCGCCGGGGCGGGCAATGCCTGGCTCCAACGCTGCACGGTCATCAAATGAACGTCCCACCCATGCTTCTCTCCCAGCAGCCAAAACGGCTTCCGGTATGAAGGGAACAAAGCCCCATGCCAGATCACAAGAAGTTTGGGGATGGAAGTCATGGATATATTGTCACCCTTTTTGCAAAATAATAAATACTTAAAAAATCTTCAATCCTGGCAGGGACTTACACCCATTTG
>CAZFOX010000308.1:0-3016 GCA_964520565.1 uncultured bacterium
CCGTTCCCCTCGCCGCCGATCACAGCGTTGTGTTCCCGGATTCCCCGCACGACGTTGGCTTCGCCGATGGCGGTGCGGATCGACGATCCTCCCGCCAGTTTGGCGGCGTAGTCGGTCAGCATCGAGGTGGAGAGATTGGAAACGGCGACGCCTCCCCCCGCCTGTTTTAACGCGGCGTAAGTGGCAAACGCCAGGGTATATTCTTCACCGATGGCCTTTCCTTTTTCGGATACGATCGCCAGCCGGTCGGCGTCTGGATCGGCGGCGAATCCGATATCGGCTTTTTCACGCAGCACTGCCTCGCAAAGTCCACCCAGATTCTCGGGAGTCGGTTCCATTTCGTGCTGAAAATTCCCGTCCGGCTCGCAGTCCAGTTCAATCACCGTACATCCCAGCCGCCTTAAAAAGGCGGGCAGAAAAATCCCGCCCACCGACCGGCAGCCATCAACCGCCACGCGGAATTTCTTTGCCCGGATCGGCTCGCAGTCGATCGCTTTTTCCACCCACTGGGAATGGATTTCCAGCCCTGTCGTATCGATCCGGCTTTCACCGATCTCGTTCCACTCCGCATGCCGTAACGTGGCGTGTTCGAGAAAGTGAATGTATTCATCCACAAACTCGCCGGTTGGAAACGTGCCATCTGAACCAAACAGTTTCAGGGCGTTCCACGGTGAAGGATTGTGGCTGGCAGTGACGTTTACTCCGCCTTGCGCCTGGAGCGCGCGGATCATGATTCCCACCGTCGGCGTGGGAACCAGGCCGAGATCGACGACGCCGCACCCGCCCGCCAGAAGGCCCGCCTCAACCGCGCTGCGCAGCAGCCGCCCGCTGGGACGCGCATCGCGCGCCAGCACGATGTTCCCCACTCCGATAAACCGGGCATACGCCCAGGCCATGTACAATGCATTATCGGCGGTTAGGTCGCGGCCTACGATTCCGCGCGCGCCGGATATGGTAATGCGAGGAAATTCCATGGATTGGCACATGAGAGTCTCTTTTCAGTCAAAATGGATTCAGGATTATATTCTTGTCGAGATACCGGTAAAATCAATCCGCGGTATCTTCTATCAAAACCGCTCGAATCTACCCAAAATAAACATATCTCTCCACGGTAGAAATACAACTCTTTGCATTCTGCACGATAAAACCCCGCTATCCATGCTAGCAGAGTGGCCGGTAAAAAGTGTCGAGCCCCAAAACGTTCCGATTTTCTGATTGCTTCACTTCGTTCGCAATGACACGAACGTATCGCAATATCATTGCGAGCCAAGCGAAGCCTTCTTATGGCGATCCGATTCGCCTGTTGATTCACAGTATGCTTTTATATCCAGTAATAGTAAGCGGTCGGGCTACTAGACTATCAAGCCGATGGAGTGGGAGAATAGATATAAGTAAGCGGCAGGGTCGATCCAATGTCATGATGAAAGATGGGAATAATGTCATTGCGAACGAAGAAGAGTCACCCACTCCCTCGCCCACCGGGAGAGGGCCGGGGTGAGGGCGGTATTGTAACAACGTGCGGGCGGGGACGCCCGCGCTCCAAGACCTCACCCCCCGGGAGGGTATGGGGCGAGAGGCGGGGATATCTCTCCCGGCCTGCGGGCGGGGACGCCCGCGCTCCAAGACCTCGCTCACCGGGAGAGAGCCGGGGTGAGGGCGGTATTGTAACAGCCTGCGGGCGGGGACGCCCGCGCTCCCAGTTCTCCTCCGGGAGAGGTCGGTAATGATGCGACGCATGACAGAAGGAAATCTCGAATGGGTGCCAGGGGAGGCGTTTTTCACGCCCTTGCGATGCTCGTTCACACTCGTTGAATTGCTGATCGTCGTGGCGATTATCGGCATCCTTGCGGCTATCGCTCTTCCCAACTTCCTCAACGCCCAGATCCGCGCCAAGGTCGCCCGCGCTCAAAGTGAAGAACGCACTATTGCCATGGCTTTCGAAAATTACCGCGCCGATTGTGGTTCGTATCCGCCCACCCAGGCTACCAGTGCGGACAATTATCGTGGATATCGTTATTTGACCACGCCAGTGGCGTATCTTCCCAAGGATATGGACGATCCCTTCGGATTGAAGTACATCCAGAACCGGGCGAACGATTACGATACACACTACGAGTTCATGGTGACCAACCGGAGTGCGGCCAATCCCCGGCAGTCCGGCCGGAGAGGCCCCGTTTACGATATGTACAACATCGAATGTGTCGGCCCGGACGGGATCGACAGTTTTAAGCCCACGCCCGATTATCCCTCGCATCCGCCTCAGTTCGAATTCTACGACGCCACCAACGGCCTGCGCAGCTACGGCGATATTCTGCGCGCCGGCGGCGCCTATCTGCCCCGCTGGTATCGCGAACGCAAAGGCGGCCCATCCACCATGGGATACGATTGGATGTAATATCTCACCCCGCTTCATCAATGCAAAAGGAGCGCGGGCGTCCCCGCCCGCAAGTCATCCTTCTATCGATCTATCGAATTTCACGGCCTCTCTCATCCCCGCACTTTCCGTACAATCGCCTGGATCTCCTCCCGCGTCAACACGCCCGAGACTCGCGCCGAGCCGAATAACAGGAGTGCGTACAAAAAGGGAATCGCCCAGAGAGGGATGCCGGGAATCATCCATAAAACGCCGCCCGAAAACAGGCACACGCTCAAAATTCCCAGCGGTTTGGCAAACGGGAATCGCAGATGGAAGATACGCCGCGCTGTGTAGGCCATCGCGGCGAACAACACGCATTGCGAAAGCAACGTCGCCCAGGCCGCGCCCGCCTGCGCGTAATGCGGGATCAGAATCCAGTTGGTGATAAACGACAACCCCACCGCGCCGCCTGAAAACAGGATCAGCCATTTCTGCCGGTTGCGCGATGTGAAAACAATGATCAATAACGTATTCAGAATGGAGACGTTCAACGATATGCAAAGTAATCCCAGTACGGTTCCCGATACCGGATCGTTCTGGGGGATCAATCCCATCCACTCATGCGACCAGAATCCCAACAGCCCTGTCGCGGGCAGCGTC
>CAZFOX010000308.1:3026-6424 GCA_964520565.1 uncultured bacterium
ATGATCGATTGCCCGAAGAGGCGTTGGTACGCTCCCTCATCCCGGTCGTAGAGTTTGGAAAATACGGGATAGACGGCGATCAGATATCCCGACACCACCATGATCAATCCCTCCATCAGCTGGCTGGCATAGGTGTAGGGCGCGACCGCTGCCACATCCATCAGGTAATCGATCATCATCACATCGAGGCTCAGATAAAACACATTGAAAAAGGCATACAAACCCAGCGACCAGCATTCCGATCCCATATACCACAGGGTTTTGCCGTTCAGCTGAGACCGGATGGGAAAGAACCGCAGAGAAACCGCGCCCAGCAGAATAAACCACAACACGTTCTCCAGCGAAATGAACGCCGCCGATACGACGAGGTTCGCTCCCAAAACCAGCGCTGCCGCCAGCAGGGCGATCGAAATTAACCGCGAAGGAAGGTTGGTGTAAAACACATACTCCATCCGCTCGATGGCGGTGAAGGCGCTGCGCAGCACGCCGGTCATCGACAGCATGATCGAACCGAACATGCTGGTATAAATCACCGCCAGTTCGAACGCGCCTTTCCCTCGAATGGCGGTCAGGTAATAAAACGAAACCACGATGAAAGGAAGGCCGAGAACGAACTTCAAGAACAGGCCATGAAAGAGATATTCGGGAACCCTCTCCGGCTCGCGCGCCCCGTCGCGGGATATCAGGTTATCCAATCCCCCATCGGCGAAAGTGCGCCCCAGGCGTCCGAAACTCAGCGCGTAAGAGATAATGGCGAAATGGTCTTTGGATAGCAGCCCGACCAGGAGCAGATAGCGAATCACGCCCGACGCCCGCCCGAAAACATTGAACAGCCCCATGAAGATGGAATTGCGGATCAGAGCGCTCACGAATTCGGCTCCGGGTCGGCAGGATGCAGGCTCAGTGAGCGGACGCGCACCCACAACGGATCGTCCGTGACCGGTTCGCTGTCTTCGAAGAGAACGTGCAGGTTAACGAGATTGCGTTCGGGAAGATTATCGAAAAGCAGTTCTGCCCGGGTTTCTCTCTCTCCCGTATCCACCAACGGCCGGGTTTGTTGGTTGAGAGTCACAAACAGCGTTAGCCGTTTGTGAAAGGGATTTTCCCATTCTATGGATATTCGCCACGAGCCGGGCGAGGGGGCGGAGGAAAGGTAAAAGTCGGCGCGGATCGAATGATTTCGCACCAATAGAAATTCGCCGTCTCGAAACGCACGCGGCGCATAACAGGAGGCCAGCAGGTTCCCATCTTCCGGGTAGGACGGTTTCATTAGAAGCCCACCGGTACGGTCTCCGTAATAAGCCGCGCTATAATCGGTGGGGCAGAGCGTTCGATACCGCTCCCACAGGCGATCCGCTTCCGGCGCGTCTCCCCGCGATAGCGCCTGCATGGCCTGCAGGTAGAGCGATTCCTCACTCTCCTCAAAATCGGTTTGGGCGAAAGGGCGAAGATCGCTCCACACATCGTCGGAGGCGAACCGAAGGTAATCGTATACCGACCGTGCCGAAACCGGCTCGATTCGATACTGGCCATCGAGCCACGCCGTCCGGTATCCCGCCCGCAGGGATAACTCGCCAGAGTTGAGTAGCCTTACCCGTTCGTAATTCCTTCGCGCCTCTTCGGCGTTTTCCCGCCCGCCCAGGCGTTCGTACAATCGGCCCAATTGAAAGTGCGGCCATCCCTGCCGCAGGTTGGGGTATAGTTGCAGGCAGTTCGTAAAGCAATCGCGGGCGGCTTCCAGATAGTCGTCTTCGGGCCGGGATAAGAGAGCACCGCCCAAGTGAAAGTACAGATCGGCGATGGGACGGGCGGCTTCTTCGCCCGGTTGAGGCGAAAGCGCCTTGCGCTGAAAGTCGATATACGATTCCGCCGCCTGCCGCAGCGGCTCGACATCCTCTTGGGCGGCAGCGGTGATTTGCTCGATCAGCGATTCAAAACGGCCGCTTTCGGAACGATCCGGCCACAATCCCGCCAGGATCAGCGAGATCGCGAGGATCAATCCGGCGGGGTATAGGACGGCGAACCGCTCCGATCGCATAAAGTGCTCCAGTACCACCAAGATTCTTTCAAGGCGATTCTACGAGTTTATCTCTCAGAACACCTTTTGAGCCTTGGAAGAATTTTCAAACACCTGAATTTCGAATATCTTTGGCTAGAATTTCTTTCGCTTCTTCTTTTTGGGTGCGGGCGTCTGGCGGAAGTACATATAGGCGGCGATGAACAATCCGATGCCTATCGCAAACACGATCATGGCGCCCCAGTTTTGTTCGTTGCCCCCGATGGGAGTCCCCTGTTCCGCGCCCCGGTTCTCCGGAACCGGAGTCTGTGCGTTTAATGTTCCGCTGTCGATCGGCGATTGAATCCCGGCTATATCGTGCAACCACCCTTGTCCATCTCCGATGTCCCCGATTCCGATGAACCAACCCAGCGCCGCCAGACCCATGAATGCCCAACTCATCGCGTTTAACCTCGCCTCCATTTAGATCTGTCTGCAAAGTATGACGGCGAAGAATCCCCCTCATCAAGTGCCGGACAAGAAAAAAAAGGATTGATGACGGATCGGTTGGGAGCGCGGGCGTCCCCGCCCGCAGGCCGGGGGAGCCATCTACCTTCGCCATTCAGTTCCTTCATGGAATCCGGTAAAACTCCACCCGCCCGTCGACGCTCTCGGTGGGATCCAGATGAAACTGAATCGTGCTGGTATTGAAATCGCCCCGCACCTTGCGGATCAGATTGGCCCGGGAAAAAAATATACGGTGCCGGTCTGTCGCCCCCTCGATCAGAACGTCGGCGGGTGCGGAATATTCCACCGCAAAGAGATCGTTCTTGATCTTCGATAATTCCACCCAATTTTCATAAATCAACTGATCGCCGGTCGTCACCGGCGCGCCCAGGCTGGGGCGAGAAGCCTCGGCATCGATCCGGTGGCGCATTGAAAACCACTCCGGCGGACCGTATTGGGTCACGCCATTCACCACCAGCGGGCGGTACATAACCGGCGCTATCCGGGGCGACAGCGCCATCAACACGCCGCCCTGCATCGCCGGTCCGCCCGGCAGCCGGTTGGAAAACTCGGCTTCCAGAATACCGCTGGCCGGATTCACGCCGCGCGCCACGCCGAAATTCAACGCGGCGTTCGTCTGCACGCCGTAGGCGTCGTAACGCAGCGTGTTTCCACCCACCAGACGCATGCGCTCTACTTTCCCCTGGCGAAGATGGATGTGGCCGAATGCACCCTGAAAAACAATCTGCCCATTGTTGAACTGCCCTTGATACGATACGTCCGGATTCATGCTTGAAAGAATAACGTGCGCGTCTTCGCCCTGGCTCCACACAAAAGCCACGGCCTGGAAATCCCGCTGGTTCGCTCCCGGATCGAGTCGCAACCGCTCCACCTT
>CAZFOX010000309.1:0-6412 GCA_964520565.1 uncultured bacterium
CGTCCTGGTTATGAAAATAATCGGTGGGGCCGTATTGGCCGTTATCCTGCAAGGTACAGCGATGAACGCATTGCCAGACCGGATCGACGATCAGGTATTCTTTGACTCCATACCTTTCGTATAAGGCTTTTTTTATGCGTTGATCTTTCGCAGCGGTGGCGGGACTCAGGATTTCGATCGTCAGATCGGGCGCTCCCTGGATGTTTTTCTCGGTGATTTTGCGGGGATCGCATACCACCAGCAAATCGGGCTGCACAACGTCTTCATCCGAAAGAACCACATCGCAGGGGGCGGTAAACGGAGTACAGGTTTTCCCCTCAAGTGCCACCGCCAGCAAAGCCGTCAATCTTACACTGATGCTTTGATGAGGTGTATTCGGTGCGAGACTCATATCGTAGGTGATACCGTCGATGAGTTCCCAACGTTCCCCATCCGGCCATTCACAGTAATCGCGGTAGGTATATCGTTCGTTCCGTTTCAGTCTGGGACTGGGCATGGTATGCTCCGGGTATGTCCATAGGGTAAGACTATTATAGATTGTTCTTTATCGTACGGGCAAAGCCTTTCGATTGGCTGCATGCATTCCATCCAATTTAGCAGTCATTAATTAGTAAAAATTTTTTTCGGGAATCCCGGGAAATTATGCTTGACACGATTTATATTGTTAATATAATAACAATTGATATATAAACAAAAAAAATCCCGTGTTCGAAAGGATAGGATCGTGATAGACTGCCTACCATCACCTGCGGAGTTGAAGGAGAGAGAATCTCCCGCCCATACCGAACGGGAGGAGCGCATTCCCCATTCATCCCTCAATCTCCCAGCCTCCACGAAGGGAATCGCGGCCGTGAACGCCCCATCCGATCGTCCTCTGCTTTGCCAACTCGGATTTCAATCGTTTCTGTGGACGCAGTTCCTCGGCGCGCTCAACGATAACCTCTATAAGTACATCGTCGCTTTCCAGGCAGCGGCGGCGATCGGCCATCCCGCCAATATGTCGCTTACCGGCGCGATTTTCATTCTTCCTTTTCTGCTCTTTTCGGGATACGCCGGCTGGGCTGCCGACGCCTTCAGCAAGCGCTCCGTATTGATCGCCACCAAGTCGATGGAAATCGCCGCCATGGCGCTTGCGCTGTGGGCGTTCTGGCTGGGCAATGTATTTCTTGGACTATTTGTTCTGTTTCTCATGTCGTTGCAATCCACTCTTTTCAGCCCCGCCAAGTATGGGATTCTCCCCGAGATGCTTCCCGAGAAACACCTCTCCAGCGCCAACGGCTGGTTGGAAATGTCAACCTTTCTGGCGATCATCCTGGGTTCAGCCCTCAGTGGAACTCTCTATAAATGGTGGGGAAGCGACCTGCCGACGATCGGCACAATTCTACTTGCACTCGCCATTCTGGGAACCGCCGCCAGTTTTGGAATCGGCCGCGTTCCCCCCTCCGGCGCGAAGGTGAAGATGCGGATCAATCCCTGGACGGAAATCGGCCTGGGCATTCGCCGCTTGTACGGCATCAAACCCTTATGGCGAACCGTGATCGGGATCTCCTATTTCTGGTTTCTCGGCTCTTATGTCCAAATGCTGCTCTATACAATCGCCATCGACGATTTGGGTATCGGCGAAGAGGGTATGGGATTCCTGTTGATGTATCTTTCGATTGGCATCGGCGTCGGCAGTCTCCTGGCGGGCCGCCTGTCGGGCGATCGCGTGGAACTGGGATTGATCCCTTTTGGTTCCATCGGGATGGGTGTGGCGGCGATCTGGCTGGCCACCACAATGAATACCTACTACCCCGTCGCGATACTGCTCGTGGCGATCGGCTTTTGGGGCGGCTTCTTTATCGTTCCTCTCAATGCCTATCTTCAGAAAACCACCGGCGAGGAGGAGAAAGGCCGTTTGATCGCCGCCAATAACTTCATCAACATGTTTGGTGTACTCGCCGCCGCGGGACTGAACTGGCTGCTTCCAGTGGCATTCCACTTCTCGACTGCACAGACGCTTCTCGTTCTGGGAATTCTTACATTGGGCGTAACGGTTTACATCGCCCGTCTGCTTCCCTATGCGGTCGTGAGGATTGTGCTCAAAGTACTCACCCATACGCTTTTCAAGATTACCGTTGTTGGGAAGGAACATCTTCCTTCTTCCGGCCCGGTTCTGTTGATCAGCAATCACATGTCGTTTGCCGACGGTTGCCTGATCGGCGCATCTGTTCCCCGATATATGCGCTTTCTGGTTTTTAAGGCATTTTTCGAAAAGAGGGGTATCCGCTGGCTTCTGCGCTGGCTCGATGCCATCCCCGTTTCCAGCGACAGCCGCAGGGATATCGTGGAGATGTTGCGGCAGGCGCGGGAAAGCCTGCGGGCAGGCGATGCAGTTTGCCTGTTTGCCGAGGGAAGCATCAGCCGCACCGGCAACCTACTGCCCTTTCATCGTGGATTCGAGAAGATCGTGGAGGGTATCGACGCTCCCATTATTCCGGTTTATTTGGATGGTCTCGGGGGAAGCTTCTTCAGTTTTGATGGAGGCCGGTTCTTTTGGAAATGGCCCAAGCGGCTGCGCTATCCGGTAACTGTTCGTTTCGGCGAGCCTCTCCCCTCCGGCATTTCGGCAATCGAGATGCGGCAACGGATTCTCGAACTGGGCAGCGATGCGGCCATCGCCCGTAAAACCCGGTTGGATACCCTCCCCGCCCGTTTCATCCACCAGGCGCGGAGGAGTTGGTTTTCGTTCTGCATGGCCGATTCGACGGGCGTATCTCTATCGTATGGCCGCGCCCTGGCGGCGGGATGGGCGCTTTCCCGATGGATAAACCGATGCACTTCCGGTCAGGGTGCGATTGGCTTGATGTTGCCCGCGTCGGTGGGTGGGGCTCTGGCCAACCTGGGCGTGGTTCTGGCGAGGAAAACCGCCGTCAATCTCAACTTCACTACTGGACGCGAGGCCCTTCAAGCAGCCATCCGGCAATGTGGCATCGAGACTATTATTACTTCGGAAACGCTTCTCCGGCGGTTAAACCTCGATCCGTTGCCCGGTATGGTCTTTTTGGAAGACATCCTCCGGGGGATTCCCCGCGTGTGTCTTCTCGCTCTATGGCTGGCGGGTTTTCTGTTGCCCGGTTTTCTATTGCGCCGCCTGGTATCGCCCGCGAACTGTAAACCGGACGATCTGGCTGCGATTCTATTCTCGAGCGGCAGCACCGGCGAACCCAAAGGTGTCATGCTCTCGCATTACAACATCGCCGCCAATCTCGACGCCATCACACAAGTCCTGGGAACCTGGGACAACAACCGCGTTTGCGGCATTCTGCCTTTCTTTCATTCGTTTGGATTGACGGGAACGTTGTGGATGCCGCTGCTGAAGGGATTCGGCGTCTTCTATCATCCCAATCCCATGGAAGCGCGGCGCATCGGCGAGCTTTGCCAGGAATTCCGTCCCGGCATTCTGCTCACAACGCCCACTTTCTGTAAGGGCTTTATCCGCAAGTGCGATCCCGATTCGTTCTCTTCCGTGCATCACGCCGTGACCGGGGCGGAGCGGTTACCCGAGGCGGTGTCGCGTGAGTTCCGCGAACGATTCGGCGTTGATCTGATGGAAGGGTATGGATGCACGGAATTGTCGCCGGTGGTGGCTGTCAACACACACGATTATGTGGCCGAATCGATCCATCAGGTGGGACACAAGCCGGGAACCATCGGCCATCCGCTGCCGGGTGTGGCGGTGCGCGTTGTCGATCCCGATACGGGGGAAATTCTCCCTCCCAACACCAGCGGCCTGTTGCTGGTACGCGGCCCCAATCAGATGACCGGGTATTGGCAAAAACCGGAGTTGACCGAGAGCGTTCTACGCGACGGCTGGTACGTCACCGGCGATATCGCCCGGATCGACGAAGACGGTTTTATCACCATCACCGATCGTCTATCCCGCTTTAGTAAGATCGGCGGCGAGATGGTTCCCCACATCAAGATCGAAGAGGCCATCGAGGGTATTCTTCTCGACGGTTCTTGCGCAGTCGCTTCCGTTCCCGACGACATCAAGGGGGAACGGCTGGCGGTTCTCATCGCCCATTCCTCCATGAGTCCGGCGGAAATCCGGAAGCGGCTTCAGGAAACCGGCCTGCCTCCGCTCTGGATTCCCAAGGTGGACGATATCTTTGCCGTGGATGAAATCCCCGCCTTGGGAACCGGCAAACGCGACCTGGCAGGAATTCAGAGGCGTTTGCGGGAATTAGCGCGAAATATATTGCCTGCGGCGGAATCTCATTTATAAAACATGGATCGAGCATCGTGCATCCCAAGGCAGAATGGAAGAGAGAACGAATCCAGTGATTGGTGAGGCGTAAGTATGGTTGATAAACCCAAACTTTATTTGGAAACATCGATCGTGAGTTATCTCGTATCGCGGCCCTCCCCTGATGTTATCGCTCTGTCGCGACAAAATACAACCCGTATTTGGTGGGATCGAAATAGTCATGAATATTCGATTTATGTTTCATCTATTATCTTAAGTGAATCCTCCCAAGGAGACGAATCGGTAGCGCGTAAGAGATTAGAGATATTGGAAAAATTCCCTGTATTAGCCATATCTTCTCAAGTAGAATATGTTGCAGGATATTATATGGAGAAAGGAATTGTTCCCGTTTCCAATCCAGGTGATGCCCTTCATCTTGCATTTGCGTCTATTTATGGGATGGATGTCCTGGCGACCTGGAATTTCAAGCATTTAGCTAATATCCGGGTCAGACGTCTATTGCGAAACATTAATGTGAATCTGAATATACCGTTGCCGGATATTTGTACTCCTGACGAACTGATGGGAGATTGATAATGGAATGCGATTTAATACTGCAAGAAGTTCATGCGTTGAAAAAGCAGATGGCAGCGGAAGTCTCTTTTGACTTACATGCTTTATGTGAAAAACTACGCGTGAGCGAATCGCAACAATCCGAACGCCTGGCAAAAATTCAACCCGTAAAACTTGAACGTAATCCCTTTTCGAAATCCGAATAGAAAAGGCCAGCCAAAGATTTTTGATATTCGGGTATCTGCAAATTCTTTCAAGGTTCAAAACGCATTCTGAGAGATAAACTCGCAGAATGCGTTTTGAACGAATCTATCCCCAAAGTCGTCATTTTGGATCGGCAATCGGGCTATCACAATCTCCTGCATATTCTCCTGCATATTGCGCTATCCATTGAAATAACAAATCATTGTATAATATCGATCCCATGAAGATCCACATTCTTTTTTTTGCTGCCTTATGCGATGCGGCGGGCGTCCGGGAAGTGGATTTGGAGATTTCCGGTTCCACGGTCGGCGATGCGTTGGAAGAGATACGTGTACGATTCCCCGGCGTTGTTCCCCTGTTGGATCGAGTTCAGGCGGCTGTGAACGAGGAATACGCGAAGCCCGATACTTTGCTGTGCGAGGGCGACCGGGTGGCATTGATTCCCCCGGTCAGTGGAGGGGCGCAATGATCCGTATCCAGCAGGAAGATTTCTCGGTGGACGAGACGATTGCGGCTCTGAAGAATCCCCAGGCGGGGGCTATTGTCACCTTTACAGGTAGCGTACGCGACAGCAGCCGCGATGGGAAGCCGGTGGAATGGGTGGAGTGGGACATATACCCGCCTATGGCTGAAAATATCTTTCGATCGATTCGCGAGGAAGCGATTCATAAGTATGGCCTGATCGGGGCGGTCATCATTCACCGTTACGGACGTCATCGCCCGGGAGACAACCTGGTTTTGATTGCCGCCGCTGCACCTCACCGCGAGAAAGCGTTCCTGGCCTGTCAGTGGATCATGGACGCTATCAAGAAAAAAGCTCCGCTGTGGAAAAAAGAGATTCTCGCCGGGGGTGAGGAACGTTGGATTGAAGGGTAATATATGGAGGGGATTTTAGAGTAATATCTGGGAGCATGGAATCGTTTTATATCGAGATGGATTTCGAAACGCCCCATTTTCCGGCAGACGGAAAAGCGCATTTGCGATATCGTATCCTTCTGAACACCTATCGCTTAATACAGATATAAGGGAGTTCGTACATGTACAAACATGCGATTGATTGTTGTCTGGGTTTCCTTTTAGCCGGATTCGTTGCCGGATCGTTTGGAGCGGAGGATTCTGTAAGAACCATCGAACTGCGAAATTCTTTCCATAAAGGCGAAACCCTTTACCTCGATATGACCGCGCAGACGGAAGGCGTTGTAACCTCGAAAAACGACAACAAACCGACACAGACTCCCATCCGTTCCCGGATGACATCGGTGATCGCCTTCCAGACGATCGATGCAGCCACCGGTGGTAACGCCACAATCGAAATGCGTATGAACAGTATGATTCTTTCCGATGAATCGCTGGGCAGCGCCACACAGGACCTGGGAGAATCGTTTGGCCTGAAGGATCGTGTTGTTC
>CAZFOX010000310.1:0-6391 GCA_964520565.1 uncultured bacterium
ATTGTCGGATCGTTTGGGCGTATCCGATCAGTTTGAGACCACCCGGTCACTGGAACGGTTTCGTAAAAAAATCGCCCTCTATATCGAATCGGGGTCGTTCGTGCATACCGCCGAGTTAGGATTGTCGTCGGTGAAGGTCAAGGCCCGTTCGGGAGCCCGGGCTAAACGCGGCAATCTGTGGCCGATCGACCGCCGGGAAAAGTATCAATATCTGGAAGAATTGGCCGATGCGGGCAAGGTGGTTCCGCCTTTTACCGAGACCGATCTGGAATTTCTCGTGAGCCAGTCCAGTCAGGAGATGCTGGCGAAAAAGACGCAACTTTTATTAAACGAGCTGAATTATGTGGAACCCAATCGATTGAAGGCTAATTATTCGCGCCTGCACGATCACCTGCTTCGTTCCAACCAGAGGCAATCCGATTTTCATCGCCGACGTGAATTATTAATCAAACTCGGTGCGACGCCCGAACAGGTGGATTACATATCCGCCCGGGCGACCTATCAGACGATGAAAAATCTGCTCAAATTGGCCAATGGTCGCCTGGCGATATCCGATTTGATGGGTGGCAAGCGTACTATCCGTAAGCTGCTACGGCGCCGCGGGCAGGCGCAAAGCCGTGCGGAGATTTCCATCAGCCGTTATCTGGTCAAGGAAGAAGGCATCTCGCGGGGAATCGCCGAATCGTACGCCCGCACCCGGAAGAATCATTCCCTGGAGCACCTGCAGGAAACCATCCGATTTTTGAAGGAAAATTACCAGCGGTTTTACCGCAATCACTGGGGATTTCCGATTCATCCCAACGTTCTGCGCCGGGCGATGGAACTGGGTCTTTCGCGCCAGAAACTCAGCAAGCGCGCCCTTTCCACCAAGGATTTCATCAACGATCTGCGCCGGGCGCTGGCACTCGAGGAGGCTCTGGTCGTCAAGGAACAGAACCACCTGTCGCCCGAAGACCGCCGTACCGCCCTGGCCCCGCTTAAGGAAGTGCTGGACTACGAAACGGATACTTTCACCCGCAAACAACTTTACTTTATTTACGAACTGTTTTGCCGGTATGGGCTCTGCATTCCGAAGGAGAAGCTTAAGGAAATCTGTCTGAAAAACCGTGGCTTGTTCCCCTCTCCCCGGAAAGTGCAGGACGCTCTGGAAATTCTCAACAGCGCCTATCGCGCTGTGGGGCAGCATGGTGAACAATTATGCGTATTGCCCGATTATTTGAAACTGCCCAAGAATGACGAAGAGAAACGGACGTTCAGCCGTCCGTTATAATCGATTGCATATAAAAAGTCTTATAAGGCTGGCAGCCCGGAGTTGCCAGCCTTTTCTTCTGTCCCAAGTGAAAATTCAACGCGCATATTAGTAGTTTGACCGTTTAATATTGCCGGGTAAAAAAGCTTACTATGGATCAACTGGCGAAACGGATCCTCATTATAACGATCGGTGCAAAACATGCCGGATTGTATAAATTCACATGCACCACTAAACTTTGTTTTCCGATATGATATATAGAATTTCCCTATTCATTCTCAAAAAAAGTGGTATAAGGGGGGCTGGCTTCATTCTTATTGCGTTGGATGGAACACCTGGATCTATCGCTTTACAAATTGTCTAAATCCAAAAGGGGCCGCAAGACCCTTTCTGAATCAATTCATGCGAAAGGAGAGTATGGAGATGAGAGGAAAGAGTTGGATTCTTTCGATGGGTGTTTTTTGGGTTGCGGTGGGAGGCGCACATGCGCAAGTGATCTTTTCGACCAGTTTCTCTGCCGCTGAGGGATACGTCGATGGTCCTATCACGGGACAACCGGCGGGTGGATCGGCGGTTTGGACAGACGGTTACAACGTCCCAGCCGCCGACTATATCACCGTGGAAAACGGCGCGATGGTCTGCCGGCAGAACGGCGACGGTCTCGATACCTGGACGTACATCGAATTCCCCAATCAGAATTCCGGCGATATCACAGTTACTTTTGATTGGCAGTATGTCGGGCCCACCGATAGTAACGTCGACGTGGGTTTCTGTATCAGCGACAAGATCAACTTCGAATTTGATGGAAATCCGGTTTTGGGGTGGAACGAGCAGAGCGCCATGTGCCGCATGCAGCAGGACGGAGCTGTAATCGATGTACGGAATGGCGACTGGGCGGGCGGCGGAACTTATACCGCCGAGGTTTCGTATCCCTATACCGATGGGAAAAAAATCCACATGCGATACGAGATCGACCTGGATTACACCGACCAGTTTCTGACGGTATATGCCCAAAAAGAAGGGGAGAGCGAAGTACTGCTCGCCGATAAATACGGGTTTCGACGCGAGTATATCGACGGTCTCAATACGATTACCATTTGGGTGGATGGAAGTGCGGCGGATGTAATGACCATCATCGATAACATCGTGATTGCCGGTCCCGCCGATATATCAAACTGGCCGCTGCACTGAAGGAAACTCCCGCCGAGCCTCAAAGAAGAATATTGTAGCAGAGGCAGCGTATTCATTCTTTGAAGGGGAATTGAAAGCGGTGGGATATCATGAAAAGAGGATTTACCTTAATCGAGTTACTGATCGTTGTCGCCATCATCGGTATTCTGGCGGCCATTGCCGTTCCGAATTTTATGAACGCCCGAACCCGCGCTAAGGTGGCCAAAGTCCTGTCCGACATGCGCGCCATGGGACAGGGGCAGGAGATGTACAGCCTCGACTGGGGAACGTATACCGAAAATCATCACGATTCGGACGTTCCCCTGCACGCGGGGCTTTATCGGCTGACGTCGCCCACGGCCTATATGAGCGCCCTTCCGGAAGATCCTTTTTACAACTCGCCCGTGGCGAATGTGGATGAATGGGCTAAGACGCAAAAGCATTACACGTTTGGCACGGAACCGGATTGGGATGTCAAATGGGATCGCGGCGGCAATCCCAGCGGCCCGGCCACGCGGTGGCTAGTTGCCAGCGCGGGTCCCAGCTACACCGACGATTCCAACCCCGTCTTCGAATATCCCGGTGCGAACAAGACGCAATGGGATACGCCCGGCCGTTTCAGCGTGCCGGAATACACCGCCGCCACTTTTCATTATATGCGCTACGATCCATCCAACGGATTGATCAGCCTGGGCGATATCTTGATGGCGAGCGACTGGAAACCGTCGTATTGATTTCGGCTTCCGGCCGAAGCGGTTTCGGAGGAGCTTGCTTTAATCAGTGTACAATACCCGAAAACTGCTTCCTCTTCATGCGGAACCGAATCACCGACGTTTTGAACCGGTGCAGGCGGATTGATTTTGTTCCGGTTGGAAACCAGGGAAGAACTCTTATGGGGAGGTTGTTAGGAAATGGATTATCCCCAAATACGGAAATTATCGTTAAAGGTATTCATCGGATTTTTAGCCATCACGGCGTTGATCGCCATTGTTGCGCTGTTGAGCGGAAGCAGCAATCCGGTTACAGGCAAGATACTGGTGACCTGTCTAAGCATTTCTGGAGCGAGCATCTGTTCCATGTCGTGCGCGGCTTATTTGGAAAAACGAAAGAAGCCGGCCGCGCTTGGCTTCACTGGCATCGTTCTTTCCATCCTTGCAGCCGTATTGATCGTCGTAGGCGTTTGGTCTGATATCCAGTACGAGCCGTATTGGAAAGGCACGGGGAATGTGATTGTAATCGCTATCGCATTCGCTCATGCTTTTCTGCTGTGGATTCCGCAATTGGATCTCAGACATCGATGGATTCAACCCGTTTCGTCGATTACGATTGGCGTGCTGTCGATTCAAATCATTTTCTCCATCTGGTCTGAAGTTGAAAATGAATTGTATCTTCGCTTTCTCGCCGTAGTCGCGATCCTCGCCGCGCTGGAAACGCTCGTCATCCCGATCCTCATGAAATTACGAAAAGAAACGCCCGCCAAAGGAACGACTCTAACCCTGGAGCATGTCGAGGGCGATTTGTATCGGGATGCGGATGGGAAGGAATATACGGTGATGGAAAGAATTAATGAAATAAGCGAAATGAAAGATAATTATGATTTCTCTCAATCGAAAAAGAATCCATACACCGAGAATTAAAAAAAATCACAATTTACATTGTTGCGGATTGCCCGCCACGAACGGGTTTCGCCCCGGTGAATTTGTTCCAGCCCTTCATCCACGTCCCGTTTCATGCCGGGATCGTTGAGAATCTCCTGCGTCGCTTCCCATTCCTCTTTGGAATGCAGGTATTCCGCGTAATCGGCCAATTGTTCCAATTGGCTGGGGGAGAGGTTGTCGATACATCTCTGCAATCGTTCTTGGGGATTTTGGACGGTGCGTTCCATCATTCACCTGTCAATCGATTTTTTTGTATTCTATCATCGTCACGAGGATTCTGCAATTTGGAATGGAAAATCAAAGTGCGGTGGGAGAGAGTTTTGTCTGAACCACAGAGGGGCGCGGATTCCGGGATGGCGCAAATTTGTAGCCGCCTATGGGTGATTTTGTGGGGAGTTGGGGGGATTTGAATGAGGAGGTTTTCCGCCCTTGTTTCAATCACCTATGTACATTCCCAAAAATTCCACCATCGATCCACACGAAAAACTGTATCATCGTTGAATTCCGGGTTTGATGGATGATTTGTTACGTAAAATATCCGTGCGCAATCAAATACTCTTCAATTGTTTTGACAAATTGACTGGCAGTCTGCAATGCCTCCAGCGCTTCTTCCTTCGTTACGGGAGTAATGGTTTGGTAATCGTCTTCCATTCGGCGTTCAAAAAGGCGGTGCAACGATTTTGAAAGTTCTAATGGTAACTCTCCCGTCTTCACAAACTCCATATCGAACAGGCGAATAATTCCGATATGCTTTTTAGATGTTTTGTTCTTCGTTTACAATAAGGCCAACGCCGCATAGAAAGCCGCATAGTAGGTGCGATTGACTACAGTACGATTGCTTTTTTCAAGTTCCAAAAGAGATTGCGCCGCGTCGAGGCAATCGCGGGCTTGCTCCATACGGATTTGAATCAGGGCGCGAGCCTCATTTCCGTTCACACGCGCACTCCTTCCTGTTGGAGCGATTGGAAGAAGGGAGTGTTTTTCTCCAAACCTTCGTACCATTCCTGAGGGGTTCTCACAAGGGATTGGATTACAACATCCGATTCGAAGCCGGTTTCCCAGGCGCACTCGCTTACTTTCGCACGAATTAAGTTATTTTTTTCATCCACAATGACGAGTATGTCGAGGTCGGAATCGGGGTGGGAATCGCCCCGTACGCGCGAGCCGAACGCAACGACCTCCCGGACGGGGACATCATTATCCATCAATTTTTTTTTGAACGATACAACGAGCGCTCGATCTCGTTCGTTCATGATAAAGCCTCCCAGTTGTATACAATCGTTTTATGTCATTAGTATATCATTATTACAACATCCCTGCTGAAAAGAACGGGGGACGAGATATCCCACCCCCGGTTGTTGTCTCGCCACTTGTCAACAGTTTCATTTTCTTTCTTTTAGTTTCTTCTGAATCCATACCGGATTCCGTCGCATGGGTAATACTGCTACGACATAAGCGATTTCTTCTTTTATTTCGTAATAGATGGAATAGGGAAAGCGTTTGGATAGCATCTGAAAAAGATCATTTCGCTTCTTATGAATTCCGGCAAAGATAAGCAACGATTCTATATCGGCTACAATGCAATCCCAAAAGTAATCACCGATTCCCATTTGTATTTGATCGTAAAATCGTTTTCTCTCTTTTATGTCCTCGATGACTTCCTTTAAGATAACGACATCTCGAATCATCATGAATTGCGATTCGTTTTCAACTCGTCCAGGGAGATAAATTCCGCATTCCCTGTTTCGATCGTTCTTTTTCTCTCTTCCAGGATGTCCCGGTGCCATTCGGGAGTTTCTATTTCGAGATCGTCATCCAGAAGCGAATCCCAGAGTGCTTCCATAACCTGGAGGCGCTCGATGCGACTCAGTTTTCTAATTTCGATTGCATTCATCTCGAACTCCATTCTTTCAAAGGAATTTCAAGAAGAGTATACCATCGTTTCTCGATACTTGTATATAAACCGCAGGGGCGGAAAATCCCGCCCCCGGTTGTTGTCTCGCCACTTGTCACTCGCCACTGCTTTCACATCATTCCCGCCGCCTTGGCGTAGGCGAAGATGTCTCCGGCTTCCAGGATTTCCTTAATGTCTCCCAGCGGCTGGAGGTTGAAGGTTTCGCCGGTGGCGGTTTTTTTCAGAGTATTGGTTTTGACGTTGAGTTCGACTTCATCGCCGGTGGCGATTTTGTCGTTGATCTTCGCCGCCGTCTCGAAGGGGATCAGGTAGCCGCCGTTGACGCTGTTGCGGAAAAAGATGCGCGCGTAGGATTGCGCGATCACCGCACATGCGCCCGCCTTTTTGATGGCGTAGGGG
>CAZFOX010000311.1:0-6367 GCA_964520565.1 uncultured bacterium
GTTTCATTTGCCAGAGGTCTTACCCTCTGCCCACACTAAATAGCGAAGAGGCAATCCGCTCAAGTCGGCTGTAACATCGCGAATACTCGACGCATCGTCGGCATCGATGCGAAAAAAGCCATTGGTTAAATCGGACGGGAAATTTCCCGGCAGGTAGCGAAATGCGTCGTTGCCGGTTCCGTCAATCATTGCGTTGGTGATGGAAACAATCACGGCCACACAGTCGTTCTCGCGAACACGCGGGGGATAGGCGACAATATCCCGCTCCGCCCCGTGCGGCGCGGTTGGAAATCCGATCCTGGGCCCAGAGGTAATTGGATACTTCATCGGCAATGCGCGTGTAACGCTATAAACAATGCTGGCTCGGGGAGGTTCGGTATCGACGGCGAAGGGAACTGAAGCCATAAAACCATCGGGGTAATATGGTCTGTAATGTCCGCCATCGATCAGTTTCTTGAAATAAAAATCGTAATAATAGCTATTATCAAAAAAAACAGTAACACAGGCCACCTTTTTCGCGGTTGCATCCTTTTGTACTGTTATATATGGGAGTCCTTGTAAAGAATTCAAAACAGTCTCCATGTTTTTAACACTCGAAACGCCTTTCGGCCCTCCTTTAGCCATAGCCAGTTGTGTTGGTATAACTCCATTTACTTTCGAACTCTCATAGGTAATAGCATTAAGATCGATCAATGAGGACGGCGTCGCTCCATATATAGGAGCGTTAAATTTAATGGCGGATGAATAGGCGGAACGGGGATAATATGAATACTGGTTTCCATAAGCAAGCCAATTGATATTTCCCTGGTCGAAGAACCAGCAATAATACCTTTTTTGTGGAGTTTCGATGGTATCGGCGACTCTTGGTAATATGGACTGAAGATCGTAGGTCAGATATTCCCAAATTATATGCATCTCATATCGTTGCGTGTCAAATCGCGTAGCACTAGGTATTATTTCGTCTGTCATGGTTTTTAACCCGGCGGGATATAACTCGCTGACGTCCAACAGGAGCGATTCCGATTGAGGAATCGGAAGATACCGATATGTGATATGAGAAAATAGCAGCGGTACGAATGCTTCGATGACGAATTTGTCGCCGGGTTGAACTTCAAACGAAGCAGCGAGAACATCGGGTCCTGAAATTCCAATTCCCATTGTTTTATAATTTTCTTTATCCCATCTATCTTCCAAATGTCCATTTACTTTAAGATAAAAAAAGGGATAATCCCGGTCTAATAATCCTATCGCTAAAAAATCGGTTTGATGTTCAGTCTCGTTCCCCAAACGATCTTTCATCGTTACGCGAACCTTATCCGCATTCCTTGGATTGGCATGATCGAGAACTTTAATCGTATTGGTAACCAATAAAATGGTTTGTGTCGCCGATTCAGTAATAATCCTCTTTCCTTTGAAGTGTTTTTTATGATCGAGACGTTTGGTATCGTATTCATAGGTATCCGACCAGTACACATGAAAATCATCGAGCACGAAATCATCGCTACCCGGACCATCTACAGAAACCAATGCCGCGTATAGAAGCCAACATCCAGCCACAGCGTTTACCCCTGGAGGTTTGGGTGGCAATTCATTCCATTGATTCACCAAATCTAAATTCCAATAAAATGTGATAACGGAATCCAACACCACCGGCCCCTGACTCGCACTTTGTACTGTCGCCTCTGCCGTATCATTCATGGAAGCTTCGCAAATCGCCTGGAAAGCAACACCGAATAGGATTATTAAAACGGGCTGGATTACTCGCCGGATCATGTTCCCCTCGAATGAATTGATAAAATTTTGCCATTAAATACTACAGGATAATCTAAAGTATTTGAAAAAATTTCACAAGACTTCTCCCCATTTAATTGCTCAAAATATATATTTTGTCATTCATTTCTCATTCTGCATAAACATATCACTCTTTTTCTCAAGTCTTTAGCACTTTCTACCGATATTTGAACAAGATAAATCTTTTCAAAAACGATGGGTGAAATAGGCTATACTAATTTCACATGCTGTAACTTGTGTGCGTCAATCGAGAACGAATTTATTACAAAGGATTCTGGTACGATCCCATGAAATCACGATGGTCTTTTCCCATTTCAATTTTCGGTTTAATTCTCTTTCTTCTGATCTTTGATCCGTTCTCTCCCGAGGAATGCGCCGCCAAAAGCGGAATAATCTATCTGGGCCCCGAACCTGCCGTTTCCCCGGCAGCACTGAGCGGTGCCACGATTGGAACGGTCGCCGGAACATCCGAACCGGGATTCACCGGCGACAATGGCCCGGCCACCAAAGCCAAGTTAAACGTTCCCCAGGACGTGGCGTTTTTCATCGATGGATCGCTCCTCATCGCCGATTTCAATAACCATCGCATCCGCCGCCTGGATCCGCGTACCCAACTCATCAACACTGTCGCGGGTAATGGAATCAACGCGGCCTCGGGAAACGGCGGACAGGCGATCAATGCCGCGATCTCCTCTCCCAAGGGACTGGCGGTCGACAAACAAGGTCATATCTACATTTCCACACTTCATCAGGTGCGCCGGATCAAACCGACGGGAGAGATTGAACTCTTTGCTGGATCGGAAAAAGGCGATATCGGCAACAACGTTCCCGCCCGGCAAGCCAAGTTCAACACCCTGGGTGGGCTGGCTGTCGATCTGGATGGCGGATTGCTCATCTGCGACACACTGAATAACAAGGTACATAAGGTTCGAACAGACCTGATTGTGATGACAATCGCGGGAACCGGTATCCAGGGTCACCTGGGTGAAAATGTCCCGGCGACACAAGCCGAACTGGACCGGCCTGTGGACGTGGCGGTAGGTCCCACCGGCATTATCTACATCGCCGAACATACAGGTAACAGCATCCGGCAAATCAAGGATGGAATTATTACCACGATCTATCACTCCAGTTACGATCCTCAGTTTCTCGGACCGCGAGGACTGGCGGTATTCGAAGACCTGTTTCTCTATTTTTCGAGCGACGACAACCGAATCCGACGCATGAATCTGTTCGACCAGACCGTTGAGTTGATTGCAGGAACCGGCAAAGCGGGTTTCGAAGGAGACGGAGGGCCGTCGGAAGACGCGTTCTTGAATACTCCAATAGGTATCGCCAGCAATGTAAAAGGGGATTTGTTCGTGGCCGATTCCGTCAATCATGCCGTCCGGCAGGTTGCGATTCCTCCTCATAACATACCAGCCACGCCAACACCGACGCCGACTTTCACGCCGACGCCGACCTCGACACTGGATCCCACTCTGACGCCGACTCGAACGCCGCGTCCTCGTACACCGACGCCCACGCAAACCCCCGTCCCCACGGTAACGGCCACCGCCACACCGACTCCATTGCCTCTTGGTCAATTGGCTCCGGCGATCCCCAGCGGTTTTTCACCCTCCCCAAAATATCTGTTTTATACGGGAACAACCATTGTGGATGTGCCGTTCGATCCCACAACCAATATGGTGAAGATCCTGCTGGCCTCGACAACGGATGGAACCGGTAAATTGCTAACCCGCGACACGATCGGCCTTCGCGTCACGCGTCCCAGCGGAACGGTCAGCAGCGTGACCATCACCTTCCAGGATGTAGGCACGGCACAACCGCCCGCCGTTATCACAACCCTATTTGAGAAAGGGAGGAATCGCGTGCAAGCGCTTTTAATCGACTCGAAGGGAACGGGTTACTCGAACTCGCAGCCTTTGTACGTCGTGGTATTCAGCGCGCCGCATCTTAAAGACATACCGGATATCCGTACCCTGGTGGGAGAAGAGAGAAAGGATATTTACGATTTGGATGATTTCATATCCGACATCGATACCCCCGCGTCGGATATTATCTGGAGCGTCAGCACATCGCAGGAAGGCCCGATGGTGCAGCGTAGCGCCGAGAACAAGCTATCGGTGGGCGCGTACGGGCGGCCAATAGAAACGACATTTACCGTATTTGCGACCGATGGAACATTCAACGTTTCCGAGGAGGTCCGCTTGAAGGTATCCACGTTCCGGGTGAATGATTTCATACTTCCGGACGCCCCGATGCTGGCGGATTTTGCCTATGCCTCTCCTTATTCGCTGATAAAAAATACCCTCGATCCGCCGAGCGTGAATGTGGCGGACGTGCCCTTCGAAGCCACCTATACGGTGAATAAAGGTCTGATCGCCGCCCACGTGGCGCATGGAGAAATCTTCCTGTTTCCCGAATTTCCCGGCAGTAAGATATTGCAACCGTTGCAGGTCTCGATTTTCGGGAAACGTCAATCCAACAAAGACGATTGGGATGGTTCCATTCTTTACACGTCTTCCGTCTATCTCCCCAAAAATGGGATCGCCGACAAGGATTATAATTTCTCCACCGAATCTCTTGCCAAGACAAACTGGATGATCAAAAAACACACCACCCGCAGCGGGGAAGTATACCTCGGCCCAATCCCGCCCGAACCGGTTCTTTCCATCACCGACGGCTGGGGGGCCGTTTTCAGTGTCGATCCCGGTGAGACCATTTCTCTGTTAAGCCAACCCATCGAATTGCCGCCGGGACCTGCCAAAATATCGATTTGGTTTGCCGTGGAAAAATTAACGGGAAACGAGAACGACCTGCCTACCGTTACTCTGGCTCTGGCGGAAGACAGTTCCAACCTTTCCTACTCCTCTGTCCGGCGGGGTGAACTGCTTGGAAAAGGACTCTATCAATATCTGTGCACCACCTACGATGTAATCGGGCCGCAAACGCAGGCATTAATTCAGGTGTACGGTAGTCATACATCCGGTTTGGCGGAAGTATATGTCGATAACGTGCGCATTTTCCCTGCCAAACGGGATATCGATCTGGCGTTAGGAGCCACTCGGTTGCCGGTGGATTTCAGCGGGAATTTTGAAGACAACATCGATGGATACGGATTGAAGTTTACCGTCGATCAAAATGCGTCCTACGGTTTGACGGATCGCGGCGTCTATCCCGGGCCGAATCGCACTCTCGTGCCGGGCGGTCAACGCCGGTCTCTACGCCTGGGACTGATCGATCCCATTTCCGCCATTCAATTCAAAGTCGGCCCGAACGAGATCGACGAACGGATTCTCCCCAATATCCTATCCGCACGCGCTTACGTGCAAGTCACCAAAAAGGGATTGGGCTTCTTTGCACTCGGACTCTCAAATGGCGATCAGGAAGCCGTATCGTTTATATCCAACGACCGCCTGCCGGAAGACCCCAATTGGCATCAAATCACCGTTTCCGGCCTATTTACGAAAAAAGGCCCGATCGGCCCCTATATCGTTCTGCAAAACGAAAACACCGAAGGAGCCTATCCGGGCGTCATTCAGGACGGAGCCACGCTGGTGGTGGACGACATCACTCTGGAAGCGTTTCAAGATACTCCCTATATGTGGGATCGCAAGCGTTTTCCATATCCCCCTGCCAAACCAAAACCCACCCCTAAAAAGCCTTAATCATCGAATGAAATACAGTAATAAGCCCAGCCGATATGCTGGGTTTATTACTGTTTAAACACGCAAAATACGATTTTGGTGATTATTCGGATTGGCTGGCTACGGATTCGGCGGATTGTACGGCATCGCCTTGAAGGTTTTTGACCAGGATCAGCCGGTTGCGATTCTCTATACGTTCGTAACTCATTTCATCGAGAAATTGCGACATGATATAACGCCCCAATCCTCCGACTTTTCGTTGACATATATCACATGTAAAGTCGGGATGCGTGGGTTCCGCTTGGTTGAAAGGAACGCCATCGTCTTCAATCGTAACGAAAAATCGCTCGCCTTCCGTCCTCCAGCGCACAAACATCTTTCCATCGTCCCGCCCCTTATACCCATAACAAACAATATTCGTACAGGCTTCATCCATCGATGTTTCCAACTTCCAGACATTTTTATCTTCCATGCCGGAAGCGCGAGCTGCATCGGTCACAATTTGCAGAACCCGGCTGACTTCTTCGAGGGAGGCAGGACATTCAATGGTGTTATTTTGCGATTCATTCATGGATTTTTATACCGTGCATAGCGATGAACTCAACTGCCAGAGTCTACCTCCCGCAGTAAAATTGTAGCACAACCGAATTCTCATGAAAAGAATTATTTATGGCCTAAACTCGTAATTGTTTAACATCCCAGGCATTGGATGCAAAAAAATTAAACAACAAACACTTTATTTTCCATCCCATTCCGACGAAGTAAACGAATCTCCAGGTACAATTTTATTGCTGAAAATTACTCTTCATATAATATCGCCCTTTTCTTCCAGAAGAACACCCGGATTATGAAATATTTCTAAAATCAACAGAAACCTCGCGAATCGCTTGGCAAATCTGGTACACTGGTTCTTCCACACTAGAAAA
>CAZFOX010000312.1:0-6355 GCA_964520565.1 uncultured bacterium
TCGCAATGACACGAACGTATCGCAATGTCATTGCGAGCAAAGCGAAGCAATCTAAAAGCCGGATCGTTGTTTTTTACTCGACACTTTTTGTTGGCCGCTCTACGAGTAGTCTAACCGTCTGGAATAGCCGGGTTTCTCTCCCGATCCGTGAACTCGAATATTCCCTCTCCCACTAGGAAAGGGTCAGGGTGAGGGAAAGGGGAGAAGCACGAACCCGTCATACCATCCCGGCCGCTCTACTAGTGGCCAAATCGTTACATTTCAGGCGGGGATTCGTTCGGCAACATTTCGAATAATTGAATTGGATACTCAACAAAAAAACAATTCATGGTATATTAATATAAAGAGAAAGAAAACAGAAAGTCGGTATCTTTTCCGATGAATGTTTTCAATTCGGTCGATGAACAACAATTCGCATTCACTCTTTCGCCATTTTTTGCTGGGTATCATTGCCATATCTTTCCTTTCGGCGCTCTTTATATTTTTTGCATCGCCCTCACTGGAAATTATCGATGTGGCCGATCTGAACGCCTTTTCTCATGGGATATGGGATTCCACCTACCCTCTCTATTCCTATTTACCCCCTCAATCCATCGAAATCCTTCCCGATCGCGATGGCAATACAATCATCCAGGCAACCATCGAAAACCTGCCTACCTATGAGGGGTTGGGATTATTTTTCAATAAAAACGTACCCCAATCCGCCAATCTCATCATCGAAATCCAAAGTACCCAAAAAATAGCCACATTTCAGATCGATCTAGTGGATGGATCGCAATTCAACCTGAATATCCCGGAAGGAGAACATTTTACGTATTACACCAACCTGGAAGCTGGAGACTGGCAGACGTTCGCGATTCCGATCCAAAAATTCGAACGAAACGCCTACCAGCCCGAACAAAATCCCAAGGACGGCGTTTTGGATACAAATCCCATTCGCAAAGTGGAATTCGTATTAACGCCGGGAACGACCACGCAATTCTCCATACGACGGGTTGCATTCGAATGGGTTGGGACGAAATGGCACAAAATCGGCGCGCTTCTCGGGTGCGGATTGTTCGGTTTTCTCTTATTATGGCTTATTCCCAAGAAAAAAGCGCTTCACGGCGATTCCCATTTGTTTTTCCCCAATTCCGTGGCCGCAAGCGTCATCTACGTTCTTCTGGGATTGTCGATTTTATTCCTCCTGTTAAATAATTACAAAGACTGGCTGACTCTCAAAACCATCATCGCGTCTGCGTCTTTGGTGTTCCTTCTGACACTGGATGGCTTTTTCCTGCGGAAGGAATATTTATCCACACTCTGGTCGTTTCGGTATCTGGTCGTTTATATACTGGGCAATCTGCTCGGCATGCCCCTGTTTCCGATCGTATTTTTCTTCATCCTGCTTTCCGCCTGCGTCCCTATCATTCAACAAAAATCGAGAATCCCTTTTCTTTTTATCCCCCTTTTAGGCGTATTGGGCTTAAGCATGAATGTCGCGGCTTACGATCCCTATACTTTTTTCTATAACCTTCTGTTGGTGGCTATTGTGGCTATCGTTTCATTTTTGATTCATGCCATTTTCGTACACTTTTCCTTATCGGCGACGATGGGACATCTCACCTTCCTCTACGACGATCTTTTTGAGAATACGTCCGATGCGATTTACATGGTGGATCGGAATCGCATCATTCAAAACGTCAATACGGGATTTGAAAAATTGGTAGGCGTTCCAAAAGATCGGATCGTCCATAGACCCTTGATGGAATTTATCCACGAGGAGGATCGTTCTCTGTTGCCTCAGGAGATGGATTTTCAACAAAAGCCGAATATCAAATACGAGATACGCTTTATTCGAAATTCGCAACAGGAACGATTCGCCCTGGTCAATGAATGTCTCATCCGGCGGGGAGCCGCCCATGCCGGTTTTCAGGCGATCGCGCACGATATCACACATCGGAAAGAATACGAAAACAAGATGGCGGAGGCCAAGGAAATCGCGGAAAACGCCAGCAACGCGAAATCGCAATTCCTTGCCAACATGAGTCATGAATTGCGAACTCCCTTGAATTCCATCATTGGATTTTCGGCCATGCTCCGCAAGAATAAAAATTTAACGTTCAACTCGAACGAGCAGATCTACCTGGAAAAAGTCTACGATTCTTCTCTGTTCCTGCTGAAACTGATCGATAACATCCTCGATCTGTCTAAAATTGAAGCCGGCAAAATGGAACTGATGCTGGAGGTTATTTCTCTCGACCGGCTGCTTCGGGAAATTGTCAACTCATTCGAAGTTCAAACGGAAAACAACGAGATTCAATGGCGAATCGATTGCCCGCAATTCGATCACTTATTCTTTGCCGACAAAGGAAAACTTCGCCAGGTTCTCAATAATCTGATCGGCAATGCCGTCAAGTTCACTCATCGGGGTGAGATTTTAATCGTGGTAAAGGAAACCCGGGAAGAATCCGTGGAAAACAACGAACGGGATTTCCCTCGCGTTTGGGTTTCCTTCCGGATTACGGATACTGGTATCGGAATCCCGCCGGATAAATTGAACCTGATCTTCGAATCGTTCACACAAGTCGATGGCAGCACGACTCGCAAATACACGGGAACGGGCCTGGGCTTATCGATTTCCAAGAGATTGATCGAATTAATGGGTGGAGAAATCGGCGTGGAAAGCGAAGTGGGGGTTGGTTCCACCTTCTGGTTCGTTCTACCGCTTCATATCCGGCCGGATAAAATTCCCGTGAAATAATATCCCTCAATAAGGAATACGTAACACCCTTTCCAAATACCATAGTCGTTCAATACCGTCTGTCTGAGTCCCGGATCGATGACCCATTTTTCCCCTCCCCCGATCGCTTGAGGTCGGTGTGATAGGATCGATGATTGCTCGTAAAGGATCGAAAATCGATCTCTTCTCACCCCGAAGGGGTGATAGATATTAGCCAGGGGCAATCGCCCCTGGGAACGAATCCCCACTAAACTGCGCCCTGAAAGGGCAATAGAATTAACAAGGATGCCTTCCGCGTCGTAACCCCACGATCGAATTGGATCCAAAATCGTCATCAATTCGACGCATTGTTCATAAGAACCGGTATCAAATGACTGAACTCAAGGTTTCGATTGGGTATAAATTTTCCCGATCTCCTCGGCGCTCATCCCTTTAGCGTAAAAGGCAAAATCATCCAGACAACCCCAAAAATATTCATTACCGCTGAAATGGGGATTCGCTCCGAGTGCGAAATCGGCGGCTACGGTTGGAAGATAGACAGGAGCGCTGGTCGAAGCCACGAGTTTCCCATTGATATAAACTGCCAATTGATTGCCCATTTTCACAGCAGCGGCGTGTGTCCATTGCCGATACGGAATAGCGATTCCCGGGGTATTCACACCGGTAAATCCTTCGATTCGGGCAAATAGACTGTCGTTTTCGAATACAATCCGCAATGGATCGTCGCCGCCCCGTGCCCACGTGCTGACTATCTGAGACAACTGCTCGGTGGGACGCGATTCGGGATAAATCCAAACCAGAAACGTATACTCATCCGCCGGAAAATAAGGAATCGCATAACGTAATATCCCGTTGCCGGAAAATCGAACCGCGCCCTTCTCGTTTCCAAAACGGTCTGACACTGGTTCGACGTTCTTGGCTTCCACAAGACAGCCATACGTAGGCGTTCCCTCTCCATCCAACGGCGAGGCGGTCAACAGTCCATCCTCGCGGGGAACCAATAACGCCGGATTGTCGGCAAATACCGCCAGGGGATTCTTCCGGGTGGCGTCCACCGTGAATGAATAGGGAGCGTCGGTTGCGGTTTGTTCGCCGAATGAATTGTGCGATTCAACCCGCCAATAGTAGGGAGTATCCGTTTCCAGTATTGCGTTAACGATTTGGCAGGGAAAACGGAGCCCTTCCATTCTCACAACCGGTTCCTTCATGTCTCGATCTTTGGAAATCGCCAGGGTATATACCCGATCGTCTTTGCCCTTCGCGCCGCTCCATTCAAACTTTATCGGCCCCGCCGGAACGGTTTCTCCATGGCCAGGTTGTTTCATAAGAATCGGCGGCGGTGGCGTATGTACCGCTGGCAGCCAGGTAACATAGGGAGTTCCGTACGCCCCGGCTGTGGCGAAATCGCAGAGGATCGCAGCGCGTCCATCGTCGCCGGTATATTGGAATAACACGATGGGTTGAAACGTTTCATCGCCGGTTTCCTTTTTAATGAGAGACAGGTTTTGCGCATCGATGGCCGGAATGGCATCCGTATCGAACGCATTGTAATGCGAATCGAAGGCCAGAAGCAGCGGTCCATAATAGACCGATGCTTTCCCCAGTGCGTGTCCGTCGCCGATCCAAGTTCTGAACGAGAAATCCAGGTTCAGTTCCACCCGGTCGCCGGCTTGCCAGGTTCGCTGGATTACCAGATACCGGCCGGATTTAATTCCATCGATCGCTTTACCGTTCACCGATACACGGGTGTTCTTCGACCAGTGGGGAATTCGCAGCCGTAACGCGAATTCGGCGATCTGGGCGGGGTCGATCCGTAAAACGATCCGCCCATCAGCCGGGTAGGAAGTCTCTTCCTCGATCTGAACGGAAAGATCGTTTTGCAGTACCAAATCGGCCTTGACCGGTCCGTAATAATTAACGATTAGACCATCTTCATCCACCAGAAACGCCCACTCGGACAGCATCCCCCACCCGCGCGGCGAGTTAACCGAGCAGCAGTTTAGTTCTGGGGTTCCCGCGCGCGCCTGAAAAACGATGCTGTGCGCGGACGCCTGCCGCAAGCCGTCCATCGGAGTGTCGTAAGTCGACCAGCGCCCGGAGGGATGCTGCGCGCCCAGAATGCTGTTCCAGATCGACCATTCCAACTCGTCGGCCACGGTGGAATCTCCAGTTAAAAGCAGCATATCCAGGGTCAGCGCCGCCCAGGCAATCGTGCAGCAGGTTTCGATGGCGCCGGGCGTATAGGGATCGCCGATGGCCTGCTCGTAAGTGGAAAATCCGCCGGTGTTGTGACGGTCGAACCGGGCAATGCTCCGCCAGATGTTCTCGAACGATTTTTTATAATCTTCGTTGCCGGTGATCCGGTACAGCTCCAAAATCCCCTGCACGTCGTGCAAACTCTCCCAACGGGGGCGGGGAGTTTTATAATAATCGATCCCCTGCAATCCGGCGCGGAAATAATCGCCGCTCTCTTCCCATTCCTTCTCGATTTTCCGCATCATACGCAGGTATCGCTCGTCGCCGGTGGCGCGGTATAGACGGCCGAATACATGAATGACCGCCATATTCATTTCGTGCGATCCCATGTCGAGAATTTTCTTGCCGGGATCCAGGTAGGCGTTGCAGATACAATCCGCCGCGCGCAGAACGCAATCGCGGGCGGCATTGTCGCCGGTATCCTCCTGCCACATCATTAGCCCCAGCATGCAGTGGTAATGCCCCCACAAGTCCCAATTCCCCATCAACCGATCCGCCTTTTTGAACGGCCCGAGATATCCATCCTCGGCCTGCGCGTCGATCAACTCGCGTACAAACCGCCGCAAAAGGGGATCGAGCCGTGGATCGTCCGTCATCCGCCGCGCTTGTACCGCCGAGATGAGATACTTTCCGGCGAACTCGCCCGCCCAGGGAACCAGCGACGGTTCCGGCTGGCGGTCGCGGCGATGGAATATCTCGATCATGCCGGGATTGGCGTCCGGCGCAGAGAGCAGCCAGTTCTGCAGATTCGCCTGGATGCGGTCTCCCATCGTCCCGCCAAATCGAAACGAAACCTTTTGGGGTATTGAAAACGTCAGCGCACCTTTATCTGCTTCCGCTGCATTGGCGTAAAGAACGGCCAGCGCAATCGTAGAAACTAGACAGGCTTTCAAGGCAGTACCTGGATGAAGGTTCATGCGAATCTCTCCCGAATAGAAGTTATTGCTTGAATCTTCGTCTAAACCGACGGGGTGACAAGGGCAATGGTTTTTCTACCCTTGCATTAGATGAACGTAAATTGGAAAATAGGAGAGACAAAGCAAATTTCATTGAATCTCTTTGACTTATTCTATTTATATCTTTACTCAGGATATCTGAACATACTTTCTTATCGGCGAATAATCCGTCTTTTGGGTGCAATACTGATGTCGATGGAATTTGAATGGGATAAAAATAAACAAGAAGAACTTCGGCCAGAGTATAATTTAAAGAGTTTACAAGTGAGAAAAGTCGGTCCGGAGAGAAAAAATTTCGGTGGTCCAACCGTTCGTTTGGATGTGGATGTCGCTGAAGTATTTCCAGACTCCGAGTCGGTGAATGAGGCTTTGCGTTTTTTAATAAAAATTTGTTAATTGAAGACCTTATCTTGAGCCCGGC
>CAZFOX010000313.1:0-3989 GCA_964520565.1 uncultured bacterium
TTTAATCAATTATAGTGAGGATATTTATCGTCAACGCTTTTCCGCAGCACACGAAGCAGCTCATGCGATTCTCGATGATGACGCGGACTTCGTAGTTTCATTTAAAAAATGGGATAAAAAGGATCTTTCAGAAATACGTGCAAATACATTTGCTTCCCATTTCCTACTCCCTCCAGATTTCCTAAAAAGCATTCCCATATCTAATCAATGGATACCTGAGAAGATTGCTGAATGGGCAAATCATTTAATGGTTAACGTGGAGCCTTTAGTTTATGCTCTCGCAGAAAATAAACTTATTTCAGATACTGAAAAAGAGAATCTTCTGTCGAATTTGAAACGTATTAATCCAGATGATAAAGAAGATCCAGAAATTCCGTCTGATCTGCCTCCTAAAAGCAAAGATAGAATTGTTACTTTACTACAAAGTGGTCTAACAACTCGATATATCAACCTCTGTTTCGAGGCTTATGAGAATGAAATTATTACTGCTGGGCGGTTAAAAGAAATGCTGTTAGCGACAGATGAAAAATTAGAAGAAATTGCAGGTATGTTTAATAAGAGGTTGGTTTATGAGCATTAGTGTCGATATTTCTAAATTTCATAAGCATAACCTTACAGATACTTGCGTAATCTGGAATTTGTTATCGTCACACAGGCTTTATGGCTGTGCTATAGAATCAGGCGTTACGTTTTGCTGTTCTTTTTTTGTCATTTACGAAAGTATCTACAAACCACGCAAATCATGTAGTCAATCTGAAAAGGAATTGCTTTCGCGGTTAATCGCAAATAGAAAGAAAAATCAATTTCAGAAATATTCTTTAGATTTAGAAGACTTGCAGGATTTAGAAATTCTTGAAAAACGAAAAAACCTGGGCAAAGGGGAATTATCGTCGATAGTATTAGCCAAGAAATACAATCAGGCATTTATGACAGATGATAAGAAAGCAAGAAGATTAGCGGAAACAATAATACCTAAAGAGCGCGTCCAGACAACGCCACATTTGTTGGGTTGGCTTTTTTTTATGGGATACCTAAATGATTCAGATCATCAAGTAATTGTGGATGAACACAAAAAGATGAAGAGACCATTATCCGATCATTTCACAAAAATATATTGTCACTCGATGCAACTCCGGTTAATGCAAAATCAAAAAGTGAAATCGGTTTAAAAGAGAATCAGAGGGATGTTATGGATAATTTATCAACAACTTCCTGGGCGAGAAAAGGATCAAGTATTATTTTCGAGAAGAAATGTCTTGGACAATTTATTTCTTCTGGTGCAGTCGTTCCGCTTCAGCCTGAAATAGAATAATCAACCCCTTGAGTTCGTCAGTCAAGATTGTAGTTTTAGAGTTTTTATTGGTATAGGGGAAATGCTCGGAATTTGTTGATGGGGGAACGAGGCGGAGATCGTCTTCCGATTCTCGTAACGATCCGCAGATCGACCATCACGGCGATCTTTTCCCCTTTTTCGTTTAAAACAAACTGAATTACTTCCATTATCTTTCCACCAATGCGCACATCGCGATCGATCGCATAAGGGTAAGGCTTCCCTGCCCCCCGATTCACTTCCCTATATATCATACATTCCTCATTCTTCTGTAAGGGCGGAGCGTGTCCAAAACTGCGTGTGCTTGGGGGAACCGCTCTAAAAGTTGTATCCCACCGAGAAGCGGGCGCAGAATTCGTCTTCGGGATTGACGGCGTCTTCCATCGACCATTGGTAGAGAAGAGTCGGCGTGAAATAAAAGCCCTTCCACTGGAAGGACGTCGAGAGGGAAAGCGCGGTGTGGGTAAAGCCGCTGTCCACCCCGGCATAGACGCCGTCTTCATAGGTGATCTGCCAGCCCAGGGTGAGAAATTGTTCTTCGAGTTCGGGGAACAATTCGGGTATGGGAATGCCGTACTCCAGGCCAAATTCGTGGAAGAAACCATCCAAAATAGAGGGATTGGTGTCGCCCGTATCGAAATCGTAAAAGAGGGTGTAATGCGGAACCAGAGTGGACGGCCCCAGCGGGATGGCGTTGGGGAGAGACAGACTCAGACCCAGTTCGATGGCGTCCTGCCAGTCGCCGCCTTTATAATAATCGAAATAATTATACCAGGCGTTGAAAGCAAACGCGTAACGTTCTTCCGGCCAGAGGGTGTATTCGTACCCGAAAAGGTAATCCAATTCCGAGAGGTCCTCATAACCCGATTCATCCGCCCAGGAGCCCCATACCTGTGCGTACAGGCCGTTCCAGCTGGCAGTCACGCTCGGTTGAAAGCCGCCCGTATCGTCGGGATACATATCGTATCCATGCCAGAGATATTTCGTCACATAGGTGAAATCCAGGTTGATCCCGATTTCCTGCCCCTCGATTTCCACCGCGTTTGGGGTGGAAGACAGAATCGCAGCGGATAAGAAAAGAAGCAAGAACAGAAATCGGGTTACGCGAAACAGGGTTGAATTCACGATCGTTCGTTATCCTTTTGGAATTGTCAGTCTATAGGCCGAAAGGCAGCGTTCCGGTCAATCAACAGCGATACAGAATAAACCTCCTCCCTCCTTTCGCCTAGGGTCGTTCCAAGGCTTCACGAACTTTGGCAGAGAGGATTTTAAACTGAAAGGGTTTCTGAAGGAAGGTAACACCCTCGTTCAATACGCCCTGATGGGCGATCACATCGGCCGTATAGCCGGACATGAAGAGCTGCTTGAGATTCGGATAGAGAGAGAGCAACCGCTGGGCCAGATCGCGGCCGTTCATTTCGGGCATGATCACATCGGTCATCAGAAGATGAATCTCGCCGGCGTGTTTTTCGGCCAATCGGATCGCTTCGCCAGGCGTCCCGGCGGCCATCACCCGATAACCAAGCATTTCCAACATGGTCTGCCCCATATTGAGAATCATCGGTTCATCTTCCACCAGAAGAACGGTCTCGCCGCCGCCCGGGGGAGATTTCGTTCCACTGGAATCCTGGATTTCCCTCGTACTTTCTCTAATACGGGGTAAGTAAATTTTAAACGAGGAACCCTTGCCGGGTTCGCTATAGACGTTGATAAAACCATCGTTCTGTTGGACGATGCCAAAAACGGTGGCCAATCCCAGACCGGTTCCCTGCCCCACTTCTTTCGTTGTGAAGAAGGGTTCGAATATTTTACCCTGGGTTTCCTTATCCATACCGCAACCGTTGTCATCGATCGCAAGCATAATAAACTCGCCAGGCAGAAAACCGGCATTTCGGGTGCAATAGAGATCGTCGAATTCGACATTCTTCGTTTCGATCGTGATTTGACCGTTTCCCTGGATGGCATCGCGGGCGTTGACGCAAAGATTCGCCATGATTTGATCGATCTGGGAGGGATCGATCCTGACAGCCCCCAAGTTCTTTCCCGGGATCCAGGCCAGGTGGATATCCTCGCCGATAAGACGCCGGAGCATCTTGAGCATCCCCTCAATGGCTTCATTCAAATCCAACACTTTCGGTGTGACAGTCTGCTTTCGCGCAAACGCTAAAAGCTGCCGGGTAAGATCGGAGGAACGTTTGGCGGCTTTTTCGATCTCTTTGAGGTCGGTATAAAACGGAGAATCCGCATCGAGCCGACCCAACGCCAGTTCCGCATGCCCCAGAATCACGCCCAGCATGTTGTTGAAATCGTGCGCCACTCCCCCCGCCAATCGCCCCACCGACTCCATCTTCTGCGCCTGCACGAGCTGCGCCTGCAGTTTTTCCCGTTCCTCCTCCGCCCGCTTGCGCTCGGCGATCTCGAAACCCAGAGATACCATCGCCGCCATAATATGGGCAAGACGCTCTTCCTCCTGGGTCCATTCACGTACACGGCCGGTGGCTTCAAAGCTGAGTAGCCCATGAATTCGTTGCCCCATCCAGATGGGTGCATCCATCAAGGATCGGATGTCGTGTTCTCGATAATACGATTCAGGGATTTCGCGCGTTCGTGGATCGGTGAAAACATCGGTTGCAACAATCACCCGGCCCTGACGGTGGCA
>CAZFOX010000313.1:3999-6326 GCA_964520565.1 uncultured bacterium
TAGGCCGGGAAATCGGCAGAACGCAGTTTTTCGCCGCGGCTGTGACTTTTTTTGCTTAATTCATACAGATCCACACAATGGATCGTCTCGTAATTGTCCGAATACAACCACACACTCACACGTTCGACACTCAGCAATAAACCGCAAGCTTCGGTAATCTCCTGGATGGCATTTTGAAAATCGCCGAGGAACATCTTCCCGTTCGCCATCAGTTCCAGAAGGATATCGTTCTGCGCTTTCAAAATACGTTCTCGTTGAAGCAATTCTTCTTCGGTGCGCTTGCGTTCGGTGATATCGCGGCAGATGGCCAGCACCCGGTTCTCACCGCCAATATGAGTTCCGCGCAAGGAAACCTCGGTCCAGAAGGTTTTCCCATTGGCACGCTGGCACAACCATTCAAAAACAAGATCGCCTGCGTTTTTTGCTTGTTTAATTTTCCACAGCGCTTCTTCCTCACTGAAAGATGGCAAATCAACACTCAAGGATTGAACGGTTTTCCCTTGTAGTTCTTCTTTGGCGACACCGAATCTCTCCTCGACCGCCTGGTTGACATCCAGAATGCGGCCGTCTTTGGCGTCGTGAATGAAAATCATGTCGCTTGTTGAATTGAAAATCTCCCTGTAATTCCGCTCGCTTCTCTGCAAATCCTCATTCCGTTGCCACAACTCCAGAGTAGCCCTCACTACTTTCCGTTTGAGCTGAAGATTCCATAGAATCATCACCGCCAACAGGGCGGCTGCCAACAGGACGAATGACCAAAGCGAGGTCCAAGGGATTCGAGAGAAGAGGGAAACTCCCGTCCAGGAATCGACGATTTTTTGGATTTCACGTTGGGAAATCCGGTCAAATCCCTCTTGCAGAATATCGAGAAGCGGGCGGTTTCCCTTACGGACAGCGGCGTATTGTTCGTTGTCCGTCACGAGGTTAAATGCTTCGAGAAATTTCTCACCGGCGTCATGCTTCGCCAGATAGAACCGCACCACGAAAGTATCGGCCACAAAGACCTTGATCTTTCCCGCCAGCGCCGCCTTTACCATGCTTTCCGTATCCGGAAACAATTCCAGCCGGATGGCGGGATTTTTCATTCGAAGGGTATCTTCGGCGCTATCGCCTTTCACCACGCCGACCAGGAATCCATTCAATTCATCGAGACCCCGGATCCCCATAATGTTCCGGGGGAAAAACACGCCGGTGGATATCTTATAAAAGGCTTGTGTGAAATCGAAAATTTCCTCCCGGGGCGGTGTTCGAAAGAGTCCTCCCACCACATCCGCCTCGCCGTCTCGAACCGCCGCCAAGGCGGCTTCCCATTCCATGAGACGGAACTCGACCGGGATACCGGTCTTTCGGCTCCATAAATTCCAGATATCGATAGTAACGCCGCGGGGAACGCCTTCGGGATCGAGAAAGGCGAAAGGGGCATAAGCGCAATCGTCGACAACGATAATCTTTGCTGGGTTTGTATCGGGATTGGAAAGTGTATCGCCGGATGGTTTCAACGCGGATTCCTGCGCGAGGCAAAGCATTGCACCGCCAATCATTACGTACGATAGCACCGCTGGCAGGATGACTATTCTATCGCGGAAAACCATTCGCATAGAACGATCCTCTTTTCTCCCCTATCCATATATTTCGTATTATAGTAGGGGAATCATTAAACATAAACGTAGCAAAAAATACAATCGCTTCTTCTTTATCCTCCTTTCGAACCATCCGGATATCTCATAGAAGAGCGATAGGTTCCCATTCAGGTTGTGGTTTGGATGAATACAGAAAAACTGTCACGAATCCTGAATAAATCCCGCATAGCGCCCCAGCCAATAAGACAGGAGCCAGTGAACGCCGCAACTTTCGAAGCGGCCTTCCTCGTCGCCGATATCGCCGGAGATGGCCGGCCACGGATTCTTATCCCAGCGCATGACGCCACGTTCGCTGGGGGGCAGCATGCGGGTCAGCTGCATGGGCTCGGTCAGCGGCCAGCGTGCGAGAGTCACGTCGTCCCGCCAGCTGTTATCAATCCGCCATTGGATCAGATCGAGCGGGTGATCGCGCAGAAAGGCAATACTTTCATCCACGTGAAAATTCTTCCCGCCCACGAATCCAAAGATGAAATGAAAAAAGGGATTCTGCTCGGTCTCGACGGTGCGATGCGCCCAGGTCAGGCCTTCCAAGTAAACCTGCTTTCGATCTGAATCTTCTTCGTTGAGTAGCAATCCCGGCGAGGCCAGGGCCAAGAGTTCGTCGTCGATATGCGTTCGGTCGGAGCGAGTATAGGTTTTAGGACGGCGGCAGTTTTCCAGATAACCGTGCTCGCGAATCAGGCGCAG
>CAZFOX010000314.1:0-6324 GCA_964520565.1 uncultured bacterium
TTCAAGAATACCCTTATTATAAATCTACCATCTCAAATCACCTTGGTTTTTCCTGGAATTGGTACGGGATAATTTCCGTTCGCATCCGGCAGGGAAGGGGGAATCGTATCGAAATCCCCAGTTGCTGGGCCAAACGTAAAATTGGATTGATACGCCTCGTCCCAAGTGATTTGTTTTCCCGAATAACAAGCCATTTGCCCCAAGATGGCAATCATGGAACTATTCACCCCATAATCGTTCACCAGGGGAACGCCGGAACGCACGGCTTTGAATAACTCTTCGTGTTCCACTTTATAACCATCCCTTGTTATACCATCATACGTCCAATTGGTTTCCCCCACGATCAGGCCTTTCATCAGATCGCACCGGCCTTTTGTCCCTAAGATAATGTCGGATGTATTGGTATAGCAATTCTCCTGCGTGCGGCCAAATCCGTAGATTTTTCTTCCATCGGCGTATTCATAAACCACCGAATAATGATCGAACACATCTCCGTAAATCTCGCCAAAAGAGGCAGACCGTCCCCCCAATCCATGCGCTTTCACGGGTATCTCTTCCCGCATCGCCCAGAGCGCTTTATCCAGATTGTGCACCAACGATTGGAGAATATCGTCGCCCGAGAGCCAGGAAAAATGGTACCAGTTTCGAAACTGATACTCGATCTCCTGGTCGCCGGATTGCCGTGGAGCCAGAACGTAAGGGGTACGCAGGTAATTCTCTTCGATAGCCACAATATCGCCGATCGCGCCATCCAAGATACGTTTCATGGTCTCGCGAAAAGCCGGCACGTAGCGATAGATCAATCCGGAGACGATACTGAGTTTCTTTTGTTTCGCCAGATCGAAGGTCTCTTTGGCCAATCGCACTCCCGGGGGATCGATGGCATGGGGTTTTTCCGCAAAAACGTGTTTTCCGGCATCGATGGCAGCTCTTACATATTGCGGATGGAAAATGGAAGTGCAGGCGATCAGCACAACATCCACTCCCGATTCGATGACATTTTGATGAGCGTCAAATCCAACAAAACAACACTCGTCCTTGACGTTAACCTGATCGGGTTTACGATCCTTCAATCCCTGTAAAGATTTCTGTACCTTATCACCGAAAATATCTCCGACCGCGATTAATTTAACTCCTGGATCCGCATCCATGGCGTCATTGGCAGCGGCACTTCCGCGTCCACCACAACCAATCAATCCGATTTTAATCTCATCATTACCGGCAGTATGCCCCAATCGATTCAGGTTCGACGCATTCAGTGCAGCTGCCGATGTGGTTAGAACAGCTGATTTTAAGAAAGTTCGGCGCGTAGGTGAAATTTTCTCTTTTAAGCCATTTTTAGATTTCATTCGGAATCCCCTTTGTATTCAATCATCGAATATCTTTCGATCTCTCGATTACCATTCTTTCATGTATTATGGCATAGTGTCAATCGTTCTTTTCAATCCCATAAACACTAAAATATCATTCTAACTTCTCATTCACTGACAAAAAAGCAAGGCAATACGAGGGAAGAGAACAGAATTAATAGGGAATACCTGTCGATTTTCCAAGGGTTGAATAGAAAAACACTGAAAAATGAATTTTAATGAATGGATACCAATTCGATAGAATGAGGTACATGATCATGAAGTGTTTTAACTCTCCCGCCTTTACTCTGATTGAACTTCTTATCGTCGTGGCCATCATCGGCATTCTGGCCGCTATTGCCGTACCCAACTTTATTAATGCGATGGTACGTGCCAAGATCGCCAAAGCGGAATCCGAATTACGCACCATCACCACCGCTCTGGAAAGTTATAAAGTCGACAACAGTATTTATCCCCCCTGGCTGGATGAAAACGGCGTACAAAAGAATCCTGTCAACCGCCGCTTGATTCCTCTCACGACACCGGTGTCTTATATGCCAACCGTCCCGCAAGATCCATTTTTATACGGGCCTCCCGGTGTTCGAATGAACGAAACACAGGACGCTGCCTATGTCACCTACGACTATACGGATGCATGGAGCCGGATTCACTTCGGGAAATTGACGATATTGCCCGTACAAGCTCGGTGTGCGGAGTATAAAGTCACAAGTGCTGGACCCGATTATGAGAACACCTGGGGAAATACCGTCACCTACATGGTCACTAATGGTTTGACCAGTTTCGGAGACCTTATCCGTTTGGGAGCTCGATCCTCCACGCCTTGCGACGATACATTGGTAGGAAAATAAACCATTCTCAAGGAAACAAGCCGGAATTCATATTCGCATAATATATATTATGTAAACTTAATAATTCATACAAGTGTAACGCCTTCTTAAATCGGTTCGCATTCAAGAAGGCGTTAATCGCGTCACAGAATAAGTAATCAATCAGATACGCCGCAGGATTTCCTCGACTTGCTTTTTAAGATCCGCGATATCGCGGTCGATGCTGTCGAGTTTGGCAGAGGTCTCTTTCATATAATCCATGATCATGGATATTTTCTTATCAATTGTATCCGGACGAGGAGGTTCCTGATTCTCTTCATCGGGTTCATTCCCTTTATTTCGGACATCGTAATAAAGTTTCTGGGCTTCTTTTTTCGATAATCCCCACTTGTTTCTCAACATCAACAACATCTCCTGACCGCTTAGATTAGCGGCGATAAACTCAAAAGCCGCCTGAAGGTTACTCCGCAAGACGACAGCGTTCTTTTGGGCAACCGATAAGCGTTCGAGAATGATCCGAACCGTTTCAAGATTCTCCAGTCGAAAACCGGCTGGATACATGGCTACTACGATTCCATCCATAAGGACCTGGGTGCTGAAAAGAAGAATTATACAATCAGCGATCAATAAGCCAATCGCCGTAATTTCTCAATTCTCTGCCGCGCATAATCGGCAAAAGTACTATCAGAATCCAACGTAAGATATTTCTCATATAATTCAACCGACGCCTTGTATTGTCCCAGTTTCTCCTTCAAGAGCGCCAGGTTGAAGAAAGCATCCGAATTTGTCCCAAGATCAACGGCTTTTTGATAGGCCTCCACCGCTTCTCCACTCTTTTTCTGTTTTTCCAGGGTTACCCCCAGATCGTTATATGCATCCGCAAACTGAGGATCCAGTTCTACAGCGCGTCGAAAAGCAGTTTCCGCTTGCGCTAATTGATTCAGGTTGAAACAGGTATAGGCATAATTGTACTGCATAACCGCGTTGGAGGAATCGGCGGTTAGAATTTTTTCATATAGCGATTGAGCGTTTTTCCAATCGCCGTTCTTGGCCGCTTCTTTTGCCTGCACTTCCAATGAAACGTTTTGTGGATTATCACTGCGTGGAGTATTCCCTGTCGAATTCTGGATGGAAGTTTTTTCGGGTTCCACCAATGCAGCAGGAGCGGTTTCTGTTGATACCGGCGATTCAATAATTGGAGTTTCTACAGGGCTTGATACGGATTCTATGGCGGGAACGGCCTTACTGGCCGGAGTGGTTTCAGAAGATGGAACGGATTCTGTCTCAGGAGTTATAGACGGCGCATTTTCAATTTTTTCTTCTCTGGAAACCGGAGTAACAAGTTCCTCCATCCCAGGAATAAGAACGTTGAATGAATCTTCGGTGCTCGAACCGGATACAGGCAAGGAAATCTCGGTATCGTTACCGCTTTGGCGTAACATGAGTTGCTTTTTATAAACGATGGCGCGCTGGAAACCAGGGCTGAGTCTGATGGCCTGATCCAAACTGGCGATAGCATCCCCGGTTCTTCCGTCTTGACTTTGAATCTGCGCCAGTCGCACGTAAATGATGGGACGGGGAGATAATTCCAGAGCGGCCAGATATTCCTTTTCCGCGGCTTCGATATTTCCTTTTTTCTGTTCTTCCTCCCCTTTATAATAGTGCTCCAGCGACTGGGTGACCTGCTCTTTCCAATCCGGCCCCTGCGGTCCCTGGCATCCGCATATAAACAGGACAAGCAGTCCCAAAAGTCCAATTCTGTGCAAATTGGCATTTTTCCAACGGTTTATTCGCATTGCAACACTCACTTTTCTCAATTCGGATATTTCAATACATTTTCAATAAAAACATTTAATCACAAACCCTTCTATAAAGCAACGATTTCACGGGGTTAGACAGGTTGGACTTTGCAAATTTTCCATTTATCCATAATAATAAGGGGTAGTGTTCCAATCATGCCTGGATAGAAATTCATGGCCGATTCGTTTCGACGGAAAAATATCGAAGATATCCTGCAATCGACGATTCAGAAGGCGCAGGAAAATATTCAATCCGATCCATCCTTGAAGAAGATGGTTGATCGGTTGCGAGATTTATACCAGGAAGACCGGGAAGATTTCCTTTTTGCTTTAGGCGCCGCACCTCCACCAACTGGGAAGAAAAAACGTCCACCCGTTCCCCCTTCGAGAATTCCTCAACTTCTTTTCTTATTAAACGCGATTACTTCTCGGGGTACCGTTTCCCTGCCCCCTTCGTTTCGAAATCGTGTAGGCATATTACCAGCCTCTTTGAAAAATACCCAATTGGAAGTCGTTTCAACTCCGAAAAGTACTTCTGTCTCCAAATCGGTGCCCGTTTCCCCGGCCCGCCGCCCATCACAGATTCAGGAACTCCAAGAAATCGAAAAACTGGACGTGCGGATAGAAGAGGTACAAAAACAATTCGAGCAAATTAAAAAAGAAGAGTCTGCCATCCTCGAACGAAAAGGTAAATACGCCATAGCTGTCGAACGGCTCAAAGCGGAACGGCTATTGCGGGAACTGCCTGGCCGAATCAGCCAACTAGTTCATAAAAAGAAACTGTTGGTAGAACGAATCCAATCCAATACCCCCCAATCGGAAGACAAACCATGAAAGCCGTCATCCAACGGGTATCCCGCGCTGAAGTCTGCATCGATGGCCAAGTAGTGGGAAAAATCGGAAGAGGATATGTCATTCTTCTGGGTATCGCGAAAGGCGATGGTGAGAGCGAACTTCAATGGCTGGTTGATAAGATTTGTAATCTCAGAGTCTTTCCCAACCAAGAAGGAAAATTCGATCTATCTTTGTTAGATATTCAGGGACAAGCACTTATCGTTTCTCAATTCACATTGTTTGGCGATTGCCGCAAAGGACGCCGCCCGGGATTCGAATTAGCCGCTGCTCCGCAAGAGGCCGAACCTCTGTATCTAAAAGCGATTCAGTCCTTTCAACAGAAGGGTATTTTAACACAACATGGTCGTTTTGGGGCCATGATGGATGTTGAATTGGTCAATGATGGACCTGTTACTCTGATTCTTGAAACCCCCTCTTAAACCTTTTCCCTATAATTTATATAACTATCTTAAAAAATAATACTTAGGTAATATTGCTTTGCGTAGCGATGATTTTTTATTTCATCCATTGGAAAAGTTCCTAAGTGAAATTCAACTTCTTCTATATAAAACACATGAAGTTCGGCTATTTTTCGGTTCAACCGAACCTTGACTATATGGATTTATAACTATTGTAGAATTTTCGTTGGTATTATTACCCTCGAAATCTCAATAAGATTATAATATGATTATATTATAATTTTATAAATAATAAAAACTCCCCGAGACTAGATTATAAAAACATAATTTTATATATTTGTATTTTTATAATATTTATAAGTCTTTTTTATCATTGAAGTTAAGAATAAAATCAACCTGAAATCCATAGAATCACTCTGCAATGACAGGGAATACAACAGGGCGAATCAACCACTATTCCCATTTGTATTGCCATGGATGATCCTGAGAAATATGTAATGGATACAGATTATAATATATGGAATTTGGCTTGTTTTTTTTTTATTATGGTTGTTTTAATATGATGGACTCATTAATCTTGCAATTATTTCTAGAAATTCGATCCTAAATTCAAATGTTAATTTGGCACTTGCGGCGTTTCTCCGAAAGCGATCTCACAAGTTGCAGCTGCAAAATATCATCTTTAGGAGTTAGTTGCGGGACTTCCAGAATACAGGGCAAGGTACGGATTTTCTGGACGGAAAAAAACGATCGGAATCCTTCTTTCCCAATACAACCTTGGCCGATCTGAGCATGCCGGTCAACATGGCTCCCCATAGGTTTTAGAGAATCATTGAGATGAATTAATTTAACTTGAGAAAAACCAATCGTTTTATCAATATCCTTCATCATTCCCTTCAGTGCGGTTTTCTTCCCGATATCATACCCGGCAGCATACGCATGACAGGTATCGAGACAGATTCCTTTCGAAAGACTGTCAGGTATTTTATCGTAAAGAATAGATAATTCAGATATTTGAGAACCGATTTCTTTTCCCTGCCCGGCTGTATTCTCGAGGAGTAAAACAACTGAATAA
>CAZFOX010000315.1:0-6274 GCA_964520565.1 uncultured bacterium
GCCAAAGTCACTCCGGAAGCGGCAGAAGAAGCCATGCCCGAAACCGCAAAAAAAACCTTGCACCCATCCCCGAAATCCCTTCCTCCCAAAAAGCCCAAAGCTTTTAAAGACAAGCGCTTGGGAAAGAAGGAAAAACCGAAAACGATCTCTCTCGACGCGATCAAGGAACACAAAGGAGAGCCTGAGATTATCATCGAAGCCCCCGAATTGGATATTGCATCTCTGGAAGATACTCCTCCTGTCGCCACCCTCGAGGTCGTAGAGCCGAAGACCAAGGAAATCGTCAAGGGTCACGATGAAGACGAAGCCATTCGGCGTGAAATCCAAAAACTGAAACTCAAACAGCGGCGTATCGCCGAACCGGAAGAAATCCGTGAAGAACCGGCTGCCCTTATCAAGGGGGAACCAGGCCGTACCGGCCGCCGGCATCCGCAACGCCTTCCCGGTAAAGGGAAAAAGGGAAAAATGGCCTGGAAACGGGAAAAACGAGAACGGCGCGAGCAGATGATGGCCGCCGAAGCCGAAAAGACAGAGCGGGATAAGACCGTCCTGAAGGTTCACGACGCATCCACCGTCGCCGATGTGGCCAACGGCCTGGGTATCTCCGCTTCGGAATTGATTCAAAAACTCATCTCGTTGGGTGTCATGGTTTCCATCAACCAGCCCCTGGAATTCGAAACCATTCAGATCGTCGCCGACGAATACGGCTTTCAGGTCGAAAAAGTCGATCTCTTCGACAACGATGTCTTCCATCAACACTGGCAGGAAGATACGCATGAAGAACGGATGGTGGGCCGGCCCCCCGTGGTCACCATCATGGGGCACGTCGACCACGGCAAAACCAAACTGCTCGACGCCGTTCGTCAATCCGATGTGGTTTCTCAAGAAGCCGGTGGGATCACCCAACATATCGGCGCTTATCTGGTGAGTACGCCGGGAGGCCTAATTGCTTTTCTGGACACGCCCGGTCACGAAGCCTTTACGGCCATGCGTGCGCGAGGTGCGATGGTGACCGACATCGTCGTACTGGTGGTTTCCGCCGCCGACGGCGTCATGCCGCAAACCGTGGAAGCCATTCACCACGCCAAGGCTGCCGACGTTCCCATTATCGTCGCCATTAACAAAATCGATCTGGACAGCGCCAATCCCGACCGCGTCAAGCAGCAATTATCGGATTATGGACTGGTTCCCGAAGAATGGGGCGGCAAAACCGTCATGGTTCCCCTCTCCGCTCTGAAAAAGATCGGGATCAACGATCTCCTGGAAGCGATCTTGCTCCAGGCCGAACTTCTGGAACTGAAAGCCGATCCCGATTGCCGCGCCCGGGGAACCATCGTTGAAGGCCGCCTGGAACAGGGACGCGGGCCGGTGGCCACCGTCCTGATCCAGCAAGGTTCCCTGCGCATCGGCGAACCGTTCGTCACCGGCGTCTATTCGGGACGCATCCGCGCCATGCAGAACGAGCGGGGCGAACCTCTCTATGTGGCCGGACCTTCCACGCCGGTGGAGATTCTCGGCATCGAAGACGTTCCCAGCGCCGGCGACCCGTTTATCGTGGTGAAAGACGACAACCAGGCCAAGCAGATCAGCGCCCGCCTGCAGCAGATCCAGCGCGAACGGGAAATGCGGCGCATCCGCCACGTCACTCTCGACGATCTGCATTACCAGATTCAGGAAGGGGCCATCAAGGAACTGAACGTCATCGTCAAAGGCGACGTCCAGGGTTCGGTGGGAGCCGTCAGCGAAAGCCTGTTGAAAATCGAGAGCGAAAAAGTCCGCATCGAGATCATTCACAGCGGCGTCGGCGCGATCTCCGAATCCGACGTCATGCTCGCTTCCGCTTCCAACGCCATCATCATCGGTTTCAACGTCCGTCCCCATCCGCACGTATCCGATCTGGCCAAGCGCGAACATGTCGATATCCGTACCTACCGGATCATCTACCAGGCCATTTCCGATGTCAAAAACGCCATGGAAGGCCTGTTGGAAAAAACCTACGAAGAAAAGATCCTGGGCCGGGGCGAAGTCCGCGAAGTGTTTCGTCTTTCGCGCGGCCTCAGCATCGCCGGGCTTTATATTCAGGATGGCCGCCTGTTGCGCAATGCCCCCGTCCGTCTGTTGCGCGACTCGGTGGTTGTCCACGAAGGCAGTCTCTCCTCTCTCCGGCGCTTTAAGGATGACGTGCGCGAAGTGCAATCCGGATACGAATGCGGCATCGGCCTGGAGAATTTCAACGATATCCGGGAAGGCGATGTTATCGAGTGCTACCAGATGGAGGAGGTGGCGCCCACCCTGTAATCCGCCAACGGAATTCCACGGCGGCTGCGGCGGTTTTTATGATTGTCGGCGTTCTCGAAGTGACCTTCCATATCCCCGCAGCGCAATCGCTGAAGGATAAGCGAAAGATCGTCCGGAGCCTCAAGGATCGCATCCGGCAGCGCTTCAATGTCTCGCTGGCGGAAACGGGCGGACAGAGCACCTGGCAAAGCTGCACCCTGGCCGCCGCATCGGTTGCCGAACAACGCGCGGCCGTCGAACGGGAATTGCACCGCGTTCTCGACCTGATCGATTTCGATCCGCTGGTGGAAACGGTGGATCACTGGATCGATTTCTATTAGAGCGGTTCTCGACAGCGTGTGCGTTAATTGGCACGTTCCGTTTTCGAAAATGCCCATCTTTTCTGGTTGGTTCGAAACGCGAATGGGAACGGAATGGGGATAATCACTTGAAAACCTTCCGCTGGAATGGAACCGGGGCCCAGGCCGGCACGATTCCTTCCCCAACGGGCGAATCGTTATGACGCAGAAAAAAACGTACCGCATCGAACAAATCAACCGCCTATTGCGGGAGGAAATCGCCGCCATTCTATTGATGGAATTGCAGGATGAATCCCTGGCGGATGTCACAGTGACCGGCGTTCGCGCATCGCGCGATCTGCATAACGCCCTGGTTTTCATCACGGCGCATCAGAGTCAGGAGACCACTCCCCTTCTGGACAAAGTCAACCGCAGGGCGGGACATATCCGCAAATTGCTCTACGGCCGATTGCGTCTGAAACGCATTCCGGCGCTTGAATTCCGCTACGACGACACGCTCGATAAAGTGGAGCGAATCTATCGGACGTTGGAACGGATTCATCGGGAGGACGATCGAGAAACGCCGCCAGCGGGCGAGGATACAACAGACTGAGGATTTCATGAAAGCGATTCCCAAATTCAACGGCGTATTGAATATCGATAAACCGGCCGGCATGACCTCGCACGATGTGGTCGATGCCATCCGCCGCGCTTCCCGCGAACGGCAGGTCGGCCACACGGGTACGCTCGATCCCATGGCCACCGGCGTTCTTCCCATTTGTGTAGGACGAGCCACGAAGATCCAGCAATTTCTGATCGCCCAGGATAAGGAATACGCCGTCGAAATGCGCCTGGGTCTCCTGACCGATACCCAGGACACCACCGGCCTTGTTCTGGAGGAAAGACCGGTTCCTACTCTCTCCCGCGAGGAGATTCTCGCCGTTCTGGACCGTTTCCAGGGCGAATTGGAACAGATTCCCCCCATGGTCTCCGCCAAACACCACAAAGGACTGCGATTGTACGAACTGGCGCGCAAGGGGGTTGAAGTCAAGCGAGACCCTTGTAAGATTTTCATCCACCAATTAGTATTAGAGAATATTTCGCTGCCGCTTATCCGGTTCCGCGTCACATGCGGAAAAGGCACGTATATACGGACGTTATGTCACGATATCGGCCTGGCGCTCGGCAGTGGAGCCGCCATGTCCGGCTTGGTACGGGTGCGGTGCGGAGCCTTTCATGTGAAAGATTCCATTCCCCTCGCCCAGTTGCAGACACCCGACGATATCGGACGCGTTCTTTGCGATCTCAACGACGCTCTTTCGTCGTTGCCGGCAATCGTCGTGGGATCGGAAGGCGTCGCCGCGCTTCATTGCGGGCGCCCGCTCACCGGCGGAGCGATTATGCGCTGCACCGGCGAATTCGAATCGGGAACGCTGATCCGCGTAACCGGCCGGGATGGCTCGCTGGTCGGCCTTGGCGAGGCTCTGATGCGATCCGATCAGATGGACGCCATGGCCGGAAATCTGCGGGTTGTTAAACCGGTTAAAGTGTTTCAAGGCAAGTAATCGCTGGGAAACCAGCCAGAAAATATAGGAAATAATTGATAACTTTTTGTCAAAGCAAGTTGGAGGTGCAACGTTGTCCATTACGCTGGAAAGAAAAAAGGAATTGATTGAATCGTACAAGATTCACGACACCGATACCGGTTCGCCGGAGGTGCAGATTGCCATCCTGTCGGAAAAAATCAAAAATCTGACAGACCATTTCAAAACGCACAAGAAAGATCATCATTCCCGCCGCGGTCTGATCATGATGGTCAGCCAGCGGCGCCGATTGCTGGACTACCTGAAAAATAAAGAAATCAATCGTTATCGTCAACTGATCGAACGATTGGGACTACGCCGTTAACCCGAAGTTGCCGTCGAGTCCTCGATAGAAGAAAAGCGGTGTCGGAATGGGAGTAGATCTGGAATGGAGAATTCCCGCCACCCCGATTAGGAGGGGGAAGGTTCCAAGAAACCTTCCTCCTTCTAGTCTGGGTGACGCAGGACTTTCCTCTACTCCCTTTCCTCCACTGGATAGGTATTTTTGTACCCCGGCCATGCCGTCCCGGGATTTGTAATTGGGGCGGCCCAAGGTGGGGTCTATTCCGTTTTTCTTTCTATCGAGCACGGCTCTGCACTTTTGACGGCGTAGCCTTACCGAGGAAAGGAAAACACCCATGAACGAAAGTATTACTCTGCCCGAAAAAAACGTAATTAGCGTTTCCCGGGAAATCGCAGGCCGTCTGCTGACTCTGGAGACCGGCCGCATCGCCAAACAGGCTCACGCCTCGGTCACGGCGCGCTTCGGCGACACGATGGTTCTGGCCACCGTCTGCAGTGCCCCCAACAACCGGGCCGACGCCGATTTTTTCCCCCTGACCGTTGATTACCGCGAACCCATGTACGCCGCCGGTAAATTCCCGGGCGGCTTCTTCAAGCGCGAGGGACGTCCCACTGATCGCGAAACTCTGACTTCGCGCTGCATTGATCGCCCCATCCGCCCTCTCTTTCCCGAAGGATTCCGGGATGAGGTGCAGATGCTGCTCAAGGTCATGTCGTACGACGGCCAGAACGAGGCCGACATTTGCGGCATGATCGCCGCGTTTGCCGCTCTGGAAATCTCGCCCATTCCCTTCAACGGGCCGCTGGGCGCGGTTCGCATCGGACGCCAGGACGGGCAATTGATCGTCAATCCCAACGCCGATCAGATCGAAGCCGGAACGGTCAACCTGACCATCGCCGGTTCGAAAAACGCCATTATGATGGTGGAAGGCGGCGCCAATGAAGAACCGGAAAGCGTCATACTCGACGCCCTCGATCTGGCGCACGACGTTATTCGGCAGATCATCGAACTGATCGCGGAATTCAAATCCCTTTGCGGAAAACCCAAGATGGAAGTGACGCCGCCGTCCATCGATCGGGACATTCTCGCTCGCGTGCGCGAACTGGCGTACGACCGGGCCCGGGAAGCGAACGTCATTCTCGATAAGCACGAACGGCAGGCCGCTCTCGACGCGATTCTCGCCGAAATCACCACCCAGATTCTTTCGGAAATCGAGGCCGCTCATCAATCCGCCCTCGAGCGGGGAGAAATTGCCGCCGACGATCCCAATGCCATAGTGGCGTACAAGGAAAAAATGGGCGCCGCTTCCAAACAGATTCCCCGTTTCTTTCACGATCTGGAGAAGGAAATCCTGCGCAACCGGGTTCTGGACGAACGGAAACGCAGCGATAACCGTCGGCCCGATGAAATCCGGCCGATCACCTGCGACTTGGGGCTGGTGCCCCGCACCCACGGTTCCGCGCTCTTTACCCGCGGTCAGACCCAGGCGCTTGTGGTGACCACGCTCGGTACGGTGGACGACGAGCAGAAGGTCGACGGGATACGCCCCGATTTTTACAAAAAGTTTATGCTGCAATACAACTTCCCGCCCTTCAGTGTGGGCGAAGTACGCCCCATGCGCGGGCCCGGGCGGCGGGAAATCGGACACGGCGCGCTGGCCGAACGCGCGATCGCGCCCCTGATCCCCAATCATGAGGATTTCCCATATACCATTCGTGTCGTTTCGGAAATACTTGAATCGAACGGTTCTTCTTCGATGGCCAGCGTCTGCGGCAGCTCGCTCGCGCTCATGGACGCGGGCGTTCCCATCC
>CAZFOX010000316.1:0-4929 GCA_964520565.1 uncultured bacterium
ACCGCGCAAGTTATGGAAAATATCAGGGAAAGATACAAGACTAATGCAGCCAACCCACCTAGAGTCACATAATGAAGCCAATGAAGGAGTCCCGAATAGAAGATGACTCCGGTCAAGAAACCCAATTCTGCGTTGAAACGAAATCGGCCGGGTTGCAGTCGATAAAAGAGGGGAATTAAGGCCACTGCCAACAGGGGAGATATGTTAAAAGGCGGATATATAAGTATTAGCAATATCGCCGAACCGATCGCAAAGGCCGCATCATTCCAGCCGAGAGTCGGTTTCAGAAAGCGGATCGTCTTCTTCCAATTCCAAGGGGATCGGTTCACTGATCGTATATTCTCCCGAAAACCATCGTCCTAAATCTACCATCCTGCACCGTTTACTGCAAAAGGGAAAAAAAGGGGTAGAGATTCCATCCGGCAAAGGATTTCCACACGTTCGGCAACGATGAGACGTTGAATGATTCTCCACGGCGATTCCTCAGCCGTCTATTGTAAATCGCACCGATCGATCGGCAAGGTGAAATAAGTCTCTCTTCATGGAAAATTGAGATATAATACTGTTTGGAAGCAGAAACCACCGTACAAGGAGGCAAAATCGATGAGCTACGACGAATTGGTTTTTTGGACCCTCATCCTCCTGCTGTGCCTCGTAACGTTGACAACGGGACGTGAGTGGTGGAGCGCCATCCGAAAACTCTACCGGCATGCTATTGAGGTTTGGAAATGGCAACCCTATTTGGGTTATATCACCGGCGGTGCCAAGAAGGGGAAACAACCCAGCATTCCGGAATCCGAACTGGGAACGCACACTAGCGAAGAACATAAAAGTATCTTTCCACGGTCAAGACGTTCAACATGAGATTATTATAGCGGCACGTTATCACACTACATGGTTGAATTAAGAAAGCCACAAAATGCAGGATGTTTTGTGGCTTACGTTTTTTCAGAATTGAAAATCGTCAATCCTCTCCTCTTAGCCTTCGTACCAGGAGTGACCGTCTCTCTGCAACAACTGAATGGATGCCGTTGGGCCGACACTCCCTTTCTCGTAAGAGTGGATTGGAAATCGTGTGTTGTTCTCGATTTCCTGAAGAATGGGATCGAGGAATTCCCAGGCTTTTTCAATGGCATCCTTACGGGCAAATAAGGTCAGGTCGCCACGAATGCAATCGAGCAGGAGACGTTCGTAGGCTTCAGCGGGCTGTTTTTGAAAAGCCGTGGCGTATTGGAAATCCATAAATACATTACTGACCTGTAACTGATCCCCTGGTTCTTTACAGACAAAGCGGAGCGAGATTCCTTCGTTGGGCTGAATTCGAAGCAGAAGGATATTGGGATCGACTCGCTGGCAGACGTCTTCCCGGCCAAACAGGCAGAAGGGAATGGGTTGAAAGTGAATGGCAATTTCCGTACCTCGCCGTTTTAAACCTTTCCCTGCGCGCAGATAGAATGGGACGCCCTGCCATCGCCAATTGTCTATCATCACTTTCAATGAGGCATAGGTGGGCGTTCTGGAATCGGAGGCAACGCCCGGTTCGTTTCGGTAGCCATCATATTGCCCGGCGATTACATGGCTGCCGATGGCCGGAACCAATAGAGGCCGTAGCGAACGCAGAACATGCAGTTTTTGATCACGAATATCGTCCGCCTCAAACGAAACCGGCATTTCCATGGCGCATAGCGCTAGAATTTCCAACAGGTGATTTTGTACGACGTCGCGAAACACGCCGGTGCCTTCGTAAAAATTGGCACGGCCTTCGATCCCGATATCCTCCATGGCGGAAATCTGTACGTGATCGACGTACTTACGGTTCCATAAGTGCTCGAAAATCGAATTGCCGTAACGAAAAACCAGGATGTTTTGAACGGTCTCCTTGCCCAAATAGTGATCGATTCGAAAAACCTGATTCTCGTTCAAGGCTTCCTGAATGGATTGATTCAACTGCCGGGCGGATGGCAGATCGCGTCCAAAAGGCTTTTCTACAATGATACGCTTCCAGGGAGCAACCGATTCCTGAGACCCGCGGTTGACCAATCCGCTCTTGGACAGGTTGGTCAGAATTAGCGGAAATTCCTGAGCGGGTGTGGAAAAGTAATAAATGTGGTTTCCCCTTGTGTCGATGCCCCGATCGATTTCCTCATAACATTCCTGCAATTTCCGGTATGTCTGTTCTTCATGTACGTCGCCATTCAGGCAGTAGAGAGAATGGGCGAGGCGATCCCAAATGGCGGAATCGATGGGTTTGGATCGGGAAAATCGGGTAACTGATTCCTTATGAACGTTTCGAAATTCATCTTGGGAAGATACTCGGCGGCTGACACCCACAACGGCAAATGGTTGGGTAAGTGATTCCTCCCGGATCAGGTTATACAAGGCGGGAATCAGTTTTCGCTTTGCCAGATCGCCGGTTCCACCAAAAATGGTGAGAATAAAAGGGTCCTGTGTCTTATTGCCATTCATACGGTCGAGGGAATCCATCATGAGTTTTTCCGGTTAAACGAATTTTGTGATAAGGGATTTTATTTCCAAACCGTAATTCCGGGAGTGTGAATACGAATTCGGTATAAGCCGGTACGCGCAGTAATGTAAAGTGTCTTCAAATCCTTTTCGCCGAAGGCGCAATTTGATGGCCGTTCCGGCATTTCTAGAATACTGATGCGGTCTCCCTGGTTATTAAACGTCACAATACCTTCCGTGGAAGCCACAAACAAGTTTCCATCCCGGTCTACCTTCATGCCGTCCGGTCGCCCTGCAGCGGCGAAATGCGTTTCATCCTCTAAATCTCCCGAAGGTGTTACAAAAAAACGAAAAATCGTTTCACGCTGTGTATCGGCGACATAGAGGAATTTTTCATCTGGTGAAAAGACCAGACCGTTTGGACGTTCAAAATCGCGATTCAGTAGAACGGGCTCCTTTCCGGGAGAAACATGAAAAATCCCATTGAAATCGAGTTCTTTTTGATCCACTTGTATTCCATAAGGTGGATCGGTGAAATAAATTGTTCCGTTCGAATGAGAAACACAATCGTTAGGGCTATTCAAACGATGTCCTTGATACCGTTCTGCGAGTGCTATAACCGTCCCATCGGACAGAGTCATACTGACGCGGCGGTTGGCATGTTCGCAGGCGATCAGGTTTCCATTGGGATCGAAAGTCAAGCCATTGGATTGTCCACTGGGAGTGCGAAATATGGAGAAACCTTCTTTTGGGGAAAACCGCATAATTTTATTTTCCGGAATATCGCAAAAAAGCAGAAATCCGTTCTTATGCCATACAGGACCTTCCAGAAAAGTAAAACCGCTGGATATTTTTTCCAAAGATGAAACTAGTAGATTCATCTGTATTTCCAACTTTCTCAATCAATCCGCGACGTTTATTCCTCACTCAAAGCTATTCGAAAACCGGTAAGATCGTGGAATACTACACCAATTTCCGGTTTGGCTCCTCGCCGCGCAAACGTTCGAAAATGACGTTCACCTATCATGTCGTAACAGCCTCCCCGCAGAACGCGAAAGTTACAATCGGGTTCCGAATCGAACCAACTGGCGCACCATTCCCAGGCATTCCCGGCCATGTTGAAACAACCGTATGGACTAATGCCCTGTGGGTAGTCGTCCACAAAGGCAACATGACGATTGCCATCGAGGAGACCGTCGGGATTGCGGTTTCCGGTGGTGTCGTCGTTCCAGTTACAGGCGGATGGATCCCATTGGTTTCCCCATGGGAAGATACGCCCGTCCGTTCCCCGCGCGGCTTTTTCCCATTCGATTTCCGTCGGCAGCCGGTAAGGCCTTCCCGTTTTATGCGCCAACCAGGCGCAATAGGCATCCGCTTCGTAATAGGTTACACCCGTGCAGGGGCACCGGTCGTTCGGATAACGGGCGGGAATCGCTGAGCGATAGCCCGGTAAAAAAGATTGCGCTTCTTCCGGCCAATACTCCGGATGATCGTATCCTCCGTCTAGTATGAATTTCCGCATTTCTGCCGTTGTCACTTCATAAATCGATATGGAAAAGGTTGGACAAAAGATGGTCTGGGCTGGAAATGCCTTGAGGATTTCCCAACTTCTCAAAATGTGGTTTGGCGTTGCACCGTATACGAACCAACCACTTGGGATCAAAACCATTTCTGGTATGATAGGTTCTTCCGCTTTTGCCGGGGAGGTAATCAATGCGGGAATAAGCAGAAGAACGAATAGAACGACTAATTGGGGTCTCATTGAATCAATCCGTGAAATCCATACTCTTATCGCTATCTCCATTCAGAGTACACCATTCGACGAGCGCTTCAATGGGCGGCCGGGTTGGATTGATTGCCCTACTGGCATCAACCACTTTTCTTCGGCTGGTTTACTGTTTTCATACCCCGCTTTATACGACCGATGCACTCCGCAACCTTGGCTACGGAATCGAATACTGGCGTTATGGACTTCAGATATACGATATGACGCCATTCGATTTTTCTCCTGAATCCTACCAGTTTCTCTGGCCGAATTATCATTATACTTATCCTGTTGTAACCCTATTGTTTTTTGCGGGAATCGCAAAAATCTGGCCTTGTGTTTTCTTTTTAAAACTCGTTTTGACTTTACTGGATTTTTTGAATTCAGGTTTGATCTATAAATTCACGCGGGATAAATGGTGTGCGATTTTTTACTTCTGCAATCCCATTGGTATTTGGTTTGTATCGCATGAGGGACAATTCGAATCGATGGTCAATTTTTTGATGCTGTTGAGCTTGTATCATCTTCAAAAAGGGAATCCCGTCTCGTTTGGTTTTCTCTCTTTGGCGATTCAAACCAAACTGTTTCCCATTTTTTTAACACCCTATGCCCTCTATGTTATATGGCGCCGTTCTTTTAGAAATCTGGGTTTGTATTTGATTTGGGGCATTGTGGGTATTGTACCCAGTCTGGCCGCCATG
>CAZFOX010000316.1:4939-6248 GCA_964520565.1 uncultured bacterium
ACAGTCAGTACCTGCAATCCCTGCTTCATCCCGGCTACGTTCCGGAAAACAATCCCCTGTCCTGGGCCTTATTTCAAACCGGATTGCATGCATTTACTCCGTTCTGGTTAGTGTTCTTTCATGGATTGGCCGGTGCGTTCTTCATCGTACTGATTCTTTATTATATTCGGCAAGAAAAAAACTTTTTCCCCTATCTGGCATCCCTCCTCTTTATAATTCTTGTGAAATCCAGTGTGATCGGCCAATTTTGGTATATGTTACTCACACCGGTGTTGTGTCTGACGGTGGAGAACTCCCGGCATCGGCGGATTCTCGTTGGAATTTCCTTGTTGTTTGGCATGCGCTCATTCTGGAGCATCGTGTTCGGCCCCATTGGCTACATTACGCCGTTCAGCGCTCGAATAATCTTTGATGGGTATATGTTCTGAAAACCCGGGATATGTATCAGTTCCATTGCCGGTCCGGGAACCGGAACGATACAGTTAAGTCTCCTTTGATGGCAACCAGGTCGAACGGAGGCCGGGGATAATTATCGAGAGTCCATACACCATCTTGGACATGGGCTTTTAAGACGATATCGTTTGCATGAAGTTCGACGCTGGCCCCTGGAGTGACGTTGCCTTTTATAACTGTATGCGTGCCTTTGGCGGCGGATTCCCCATTATTAACCATCAGAAAAAGTTTCTTGTTTCGTATTGCTCGATGGTATTCGACCATCGCAGCGATTTCCTCTTCCAAAGGAGCTACGATCTTAGCAGGACCATTCATCATTGAACGGATTTGATTGGCCAGTGCATCCTCAGAGAGTTCCTGAAGGTTGTTTCCATAGTCCACGTCATTCTCATCATGACATTTTCGGCAGGATTGATTGAATGTGGTGACCGGGCCTTCGTAGATATTAACCAGCGCTATCGTCTCATTGGAGGGAGTAGGGCTGAAACAAGCCGTGATAATTAACATAGCAAACGGGATAAAGAGGAGTCTGGCGGAGTATTTCATTATATAATATTTTTTGTTCCAATAGAGTAATAGGGGTATTTCTTCTCCTTGTCAAAATAGCCGTTCGAAATGCTTGGGATTGTATTTTTCCTGGGAACGATCGATCCAATACGACGATTTCTCTCCCGGGAACTTACGATCCAAAGGATCGCGGCGAATGATTTTCTGAATCAACGAAACGGCAGTGAAAAGGAGGTAGAAAATTAGCAGCAAAACCAGACGCGATATCACCCAACTTAGGCGAACCGCAATCGCCGACCATGCGATAAAAATAGGACGTAATCCCTCGGGGATAAAGAGCGCGGGAATC
>CAZFOX010000317.1:0-6237 GCA_964520565.1 uncultured bacterium
CCCAATCGAAAATGATTCTTTCAAGGCGGTTTTTGGAGAACAGAAAAAAATATCTGAATCGGCATTCCCAGAATATTCAGAATATTTTAATCTTATATCCTGATCGTTCAGTAAATCCAGACCTTCTTGATTCAGAAAAAAACCTTCAAATCGGGATACCCAGGATGAAAGAATACTCAGGATGTTTTCGGAAAGTTTTCATCCTGCTCATCCGGAAAATGACGGCCATTGGGATTTTGACTAAGGAAAACATGTGAGCGTTTGAATCATGTTATCCACAGTTTGTCAATTTTTGTATAAAGAGATTCTTTCAAGGCGATTCTACGAGTTTATCTCTCAGAATACTTGGGGAGCCTTGAAAGAATTTACTGAAACCTGAATTTCATATATCTTTGGCTAGATATAATGGAGAAAATGCATTGGAGGTATGCCGGTCATGCACGTTTCCCTTACAGAGCGCCTTGAGGAATTTGTGAAAGAGAAGGTCGAAAGCGGCCTTTACAATAATTCTAGCGAGGTGATTCGCGAAGCGCTTCGGCTGATGGAGCAAGATGACCAACTTCGCAAAATCAAACTGGACCGGCTGCGGGAAGCCATCCGTCTTGGGGACGATCAGTTAGCCCGTGGAGAGTATAGCCCACGTACAATCGACGACATGATCGCGGACAATGAAGCCGCTTTACGAAAGACCCGCCGATAATGTCTCAGTATCGACTTCTTAAAATTAGTGAAGCCGATCTGGATGACATCTGGAAATACACCTGTGAAACTTGGGGAATACGGCAAGCCAGTAAATATCTTCGGCAACTGAAAAAACGGATCGAGGCGCTGAGCCGCAATCCACAAATCGGCCTGCAATGCAATTGGATTGCTGAAGGGCTTCGGAGCTTTCATGAAGGTCGCCATCTCATTTTCTACCGCATTGATAAAAAGGGAATCGTTATCCTTCGAGTGTTACACGACCGAATGGACGTTCCAGAAAGAATCAAGGAATCCGCAGAGTAAATTTCATATGTAATGCTGATTTGTGGGATAATTTTTGTAGATAGGTCGATCCTTTCCTACTCATCAAATCCACAAGATCAACCCCACACCCCCCCCAAAAACAATAAATCAGGGTTAAAAATAACTTTTTTTCGTACCCTTCGTGCTTCAAATCCCCCACCAAATGCATTTTAACGTACTTTTTCTACTGGAGTCGTCCCTATATATAGGAAGTAATTTTTATCTTTGCGCAAAGAACGCTTCCGGGGCGAGTAATACGCCGCTCGACGATTCCGTCCAGATTCAAAACTGGACGGGTCGAAGACTACGAACAAAGCCGATGGACCGGCTGGAATCGAGACCGGCTGGTTCCATGGGGATCCGGCGATCTGCGGAGGTCGCTGCAAGCCAGGCGGATGGCGCCGCCAAAAAAAGTAGTCCAGGCGGGAATGCCCAAAAAGTTGGGCGCCCAACAAAACATTTGTCGAAAGAATGGATTCCGAATGGATTGAAGGAGAAGCGAAAAAGAAAAACAGGACAGACAAATATCCACCCAATAGATCGAGAGTGGTTTTCTCCCTTGCCCGGTCGGCAACGCTTGATCGTTTGAACCACTCCCAAAATCCCTTTCCCGCATGGAACGTATCCATGCCGGATCGTATTTCTATTCTTGATAATCCATTATCAAAAAATCCAGATGGAATCCCGCTTTTACGCCACAGCCGGTTCTTCTTCAGTGGCGGGTGGCTTGGGAGTGGAGAGACCCGAGAGAATGGCCGCCGCTTCCAGGAAGAGCATGACCGCCAGCCCCACCAGCACAATTCCCACCCAGGGGATCGGATCGGTTGGAATCCCCTTATATTGCCAGTCCATAGTAAAGAATCCATTTTTAATATACAGAAGAAGCGACCAAACGCTCATAACATACATCCAGAGTGTGGGAAGTCCCAAAGCCAGCCAGATCCATCGCGCCCGGTAAACGCGATACAACCAGACCGTGACGCCAATCAGTGTTAACGCGGCGAGTAACTGATTGCTGGCGCCAAAGATCGACCAATAGGTTCTCCAGACAGGGATCGAGTTTCCCGCTGCGTCTTTCACATCCTGAAGAACAAAGAAGAGAGGAAGGCCGGTGGCTACCAGCGTTGCAAAGTATCGGCCCGCATTCCCCGTCCATCCGGTCAATTCCTGCACGATATACCGGGTCAGGCGGGTGCAGACATCCAGCGTGTCGTATACAAACGTGGTGAAAGCCATCAATCCGAACGATATGCCAAACGCGGCGGGAATCGAAAGAATCTCCAGAAATCGGCCAATCCCTTGCGCGTAGATCAAATTGGGCTTCCCGGCCAGCGCCGTGGCCGAAGCCTGCGTCAGCATCATGACGCAGCACAACGAGACGATGGCCACCATCCCTTCCATCAACATGGCTCCATATCCAATCAATCGGGCATCGGTCTCTTTTTTGAGTTGCTTGGAAGTCGTTCCCGTAGATACCATGGAATGGAATCCCGAGCATGCGCCGCATGCGATGGTGATAAACAACAACGGAAAGAGAGGCAGCATTTCACCTTTAGGCGATTGCCAAACCCATCCGGTAAAAGCGGGGTATTGAATGCTTTGTCCCCCCCAGGCGACTCCGATCAACCCGCCGATCAAGGCGATATAGAGGAAATAACCGCCCAGATGGCCTCGTGGTTGCAGCAGAATCCACATGGGAACAATAGATGCAACAAAGCAATAGGCGAGTAGAATCACATCCCAGAGCTTTTGTGCTTTTGACACGGGAATATTAAGAATAACGGAAAGGTCGAAGGGAATGTATTGGCCGCCCCAGATGGATAATCCAACCAGGGGAAGAAAAATCGCGGTAGCCAGCCAGAGCGGCATACGGGTGAAACGCAGTAATAAACCCATGACGACCGGCAAGGCCAGGTACAACATCGACGATGTGGCAATGCCACCTCCCTTGATTTGCACTCCATTCTCCAATGTCTGAGTCCCTACAAACGAACCGGCCACGATGTCGGCGAATGCGACGGTGACATACATCAGTGCAATCCAGACGAATACCAGGAACAGGAGGTAGGAACGCCGGGTCATGTATTGGCGCACAACTTCCGTGATGGACTGAGCGCGGTGGCGGATCGAGGCGACCAGAGAACTGAAATCGTGAACGCCCCCGACAAATATGCTCCCGACCAGGATCCATATCAATGCGGGAAGCCATCCAAACATAACGCCTGCCAGAATGGGACCGACGATCGGCCCCGCCGCGGCAATGGCGGAAAAATGTTGCCCCAGTAAAAATTGTGGTTCGATGGGAACATAATCCACATCGTCGCGCAGAACGACCGATGGCGTTTCCTTATTCGGATCGAGTTGAAACCAACGCGAAAGTATCCTGCCATAAATCCAATACGCCATTCCCAGGCAGATTCCCGATAGCAGAATGATATGGAATAAATTCATCGGCCCGTCTCCCATCTGGTGTAAATACGCTAATCATTGCGGATCGTTTCTTGAAAGAAACCAACATTACACTATGGGAGAAAATCGGTAATTGTCAATCGATGGCTTATAAAAACGACTGCTCTATGCCTAAGGGGAAGGGAACTTGGTTTTCCTATAAATCTAATACTTATGAATTTCATGGACTGTAGCATTCGTCCTTAGGATGTATAGGCGGATTCCCAACCCGCCCGCCCGTGGTATTTTCAAACCCGCCCGCATTCCATCGAGTCATACAAAAAAAAAGTGCGCCAGAGGTCATCTGGCGCCAACGGGGCACAAGGCCCCCAGGGTTGAGGGCGATGAGGGAGGAGTTTCGGTGTTACCATGAGGATAGGGTACGGTAATACTCCTCTCACATCGTGGTTGCTCTATGTTGGGGTACTCGTTTGGACTCTGAAAATCGGTGAATCGCCGAGTCCTTCCTTATACTTCGTCGAGATTCTTGATTTTGTTCCGCTTCAATGTTTGTACGTATTCATCCAATTCCTGGAGAGTCATGTGATGACTCATTTGCACCCGCTGTCTTCGGGGTTGAAGCAGAATTTCCTTTCCGGCAAAATCGCGGGCTGGATCGGCTTCCATATATTGTAGCGCGTGATGCGTCTTATTTCTGCGATTCATTTTCTTTCGCCCCGGTTCCCAGAAATACACGACAATCATGGATGCAAGAATCAGCAGGCAGATCAGGATTTTCAAACTCAGCGGAATCGTATAATGTAAGAACCCGATCATTGTTTCACCTGCGCTCCATCTCACAATGTCTGGTCTTTCTTAAGAGCAAAGGCGATGCCAACTTCAAATTGATAGTTATAAATATCTAGTTTTACTTGGCTTACGCAATCCTTTCCTTTTGACTGTCATTTTGCAAGGGTAGAATATTTTTCTTCTTTTCCATTCTTATGCGGTAATTTATTCCCAAGCGATGTAATGTCATCAATGTTAACTGTAAATATTTCAAAACAATATATCGTCTACACTTCTTCAAACAGCCGGTCGTTTTATATCGCGCGATGAATATCTCAAGACTCTAAATCGTCCGAGATTTCCTTCTCCGATGAATCCCCGTTCTCGTTTTCTGAATCGGATTCCGGTTCGCCTTCCATCTTTGCTATGACTTCCATCTCGATATCCGATTCCATTTCCGATTCCCCATTCACATCGTTGAATGGCAAATCGGGTTGGTTGTTCATTTTCTTCTCTTCTTTGGCTTCGGGTAATTTCCCGATGGCGGCCACTTCGTCACCTTCTTCGAGGCGGATAATGGTTACGCCCTGAGTATTCCGAGATATGGAACGAATTCCTTCCACGCTAGTGCGGATGGCGACGCCTTTCTTGGTGATGACCATGAATTCGTCGTCGTCGAAGCATTCCAGGATCCCAATCACCTTGCCATTGCGCTTGGTTGTTTGAATATCGATGACACCCTTGCCGCCCCGGTGGATTTTCCGGTAGTCCTCGACTGGAGTGCGCTTGCCATACCCGAATTCTGTAATTGTCAATAAATAGGCGTCGTTATGAGTTACTACCATGCCTACGATCTCATCATCGTCGCTGAGATTCATGCCAATCACTCCGCGCGCCGTGCGCCCCATCGGGCGTACGTCGGCTTCCGAAAAGCGGATGGCCATGCCGTTACGAGTGGCGAGGATCACTTCGTCTCCCTCAGCGGTCATCCAAACGCTTAACAGTTGATCGTCATCATCCAGGCTGATCGCGTTGATTCCACCGCGGCGGGGATTGGAAAAAGCAGCCAGATCGGTTTTTTTAACAACGCCCTTTCGGGTGGCCATAAAAAGGTATCGGTCTCCGTTGAAATCGGCCACTGGAACCATGGCCGTGACCACTTCGTCTTTATCCAACTGCAAGAGGTTGACGATGGCTTTTCCCTTGGATTGCCGGCCCGCCTGGGGAATCTCATATACCTTCAACCAGTGCACTCGTCCCCGGTTGGTGAAGAAAAGGATGTAATGATGGGTCGATGCGATGTAGAGCCGCTCGACGAAATCCTCATCTTTGGTGCTCATGGCGGTGATGCCGCGCCCTCCGCGAATCTGGCGGCGATACGTGGAAGTACCGATGCGTTTGATATACCCGGTATGAGATATGGTGACCACCATATTCTCTTCCGCGATCAGATCCTCGATCTCCAGATCGGAAGCCGCTCCCACGATCTTAGTGCGGCGCTCGTCGCTGAACCGCTCCTTGATCTTGAGCAAGTCCTCTTTCATGATCTTCATGACCAGCGCCGGTGTACTGAGAATCTGGCGGTAATACTCAATATCCTTGATCAATTGATTGTATTCTTCTTCCAGTTTTTCCCGCTCCAGACCGATCAGGCGTTGCAACTGCATTTCGAGAATGGCTTTGGCCTGAATCTCCGATAAGGCAAATCGGGACATTAATTTTTCCATCGCTTCGGGACGATCCTTGGATTTCCGGATCAATTCGACCACTTCGTCGATGTTATCGACGGCGATCCGAAGTCCCTCCACGATATGAAGCCGGGCTTCCGCTTTTTCCAGGTCGTAACGGGTACGCCGCAATATCACATCGCGACGGTGATCGATAAAATGCTCGATCATCTCGCGTAAGGTGAGGTACTGCGGGCGGTTATTCACTAAAGCAAGAAGAATGATGCCGAAGGTGGCCTGCATGCGGGTGTGTTTGTATAACTGATTCAGAATGATCTCCGCATTCTCGCCACGCTTCAGCTCGATCACAATCCGCATTCCCTGGCGG
>CAZFOX010000318.1:0-6210 GCA_964520565.1 uncultured bacterium
CGCTCGGCGGCGTTGTGGTTTATACCATTCAAGATGACGGCCGGATTCAAACGGAACAACACGAAACGCTGGCATACGATTTCAACCGGGAACCGGACGATTTCGGGGCGGTGACCCAAAATATCGAACAAATTTCCCACGGAGAACTCAAGCGCCTGATCGATTCCATCCGGGACGCTGGGGAAAATCCCTGGATGTATCTGCCCGATCTTCGTATTAAGGAAGCGTTTCCTTTCGCCATTTTTTTCCTGGGTATGTTAGCGTATGCCATGATGCTCAATTTTAGTTCGGCGGGGAAAGCGTCGGGAATCGGCTTGGGATTGCTGGCCGTTATTCTCTATTTCATGACACTTTCGCTCGGGAAAAGCTTTGACCAGGCGGGAGCGATTCCGCCCTGGTTCGGCGCCTGGGCGCCGAACCTCGTCAGTTTGGTCCTGACCGTTTACTTTTTCAATCGGCTGCGGTATGAGATATGACTTGAGAGTGAACCCACGCTGATCTCTTCGCGTTTAATTTTCAGTGATTCGATTCTTCCTGCCAGCCATTCATCTTTTTCAACTCGTCCCAATAAGGGCTTTTGGCGAGTCGTTTTTTAAATTCATCCAGAAATAGATCGCGCTCCACGTTTTGTTCCGGCCATGCTCGCTCGAAAAATTCGTAGGCTTTATCTCCCCTCACGACCGGGGCATTGTTTTTCATATCCATGCCGGTGATGGATTTTCTCAATACAACATTTTTCTTCTGTTTACTCCGTCCATTTCTCGTACATGACAATTTTTTCCAACGGCAACCGGTTTTTAATCGATGGGCGGTCTCCCGCATATCCAAGCGTCAATAATTCTACTACACGAATCTCATTAGGGATTTCAAGTAATTTCTTAACCGGTTCTTCATAAAACGCGCCTATCCAACAGGTTCCGAGTCCTTCATCCACAGCCTGAAGGCAAATATGTTCAATGGCGATTGCGACATCGATGGGGTAGCATAGCTGTCCGCATGACATCACATGATTGTCTGTCCTGGCGCAACAAGCGATTACAACCGGCGCTTGGCCGACAAATTCTTGATTCTTGGCTGCTTTCATTAATGCCTGCCGCTTTTTCGGATCTCGGACAATTACGAACCGCCATTCCTGCCGATTGCTGGCCGATGGTGCTAGCCTCGCTGCTTCCATGATTCGCGATAATTTCTCCTCTTCCACCTCGCGATCGAGATAATCCCGGACGCTGTAGCGCGATTGGATTGCTTCGAATACGTTCATCTCCCGTTCTCCTTTTTCAATTGCATTTCAATATAATGGTTTATCGTAATTCGAGAATGGGCCATAGACTCGATCCAATTCCCGCATGGTTTGACGTTCTTCATTCACGAGCATCATTCGTATGGAATGCACCTGATCGCGCATTAATTTAGCAAAGGTATCGTCTTCGCTCCGTAAATCGTCAGCGGCAAAAGCCCAGGTTATCATGGCAAAGGGAGTTTGCAGATAGGGAACGACCTCGCAGGGGCGCAGCGGCGAAGCGATGGGAACGATTAGAAGTTGCTCCTTCATACCCCCCTTCCCATCTTCAATTTTGCGAATCTCTCCATTTTCATGATAAAACTGAAATCCGATTCTCCCCTCTTCGGGGATTCCCATATTGGCCAGATTGACAAATGCGCCGTTATCCGGCGCTAATAAAACCTCCAGGTGCTTGTTGAAAACAATCCGATTCTTTACGTCAACGATGGGACCCGCGCAACATACCGCAGTCCAATGCGAAATATAACGGAAAACTTGACCCGGTTTTAATTCCACTCGGCCCAGAACATAAGCCGATTGAATGAATGGATCGAGTTGTACGGGCGTTGTAGAGCCGGAAACCGTTTCCGATATGCCATTCACATAAATCATCTGGTTATCGGGGACAGAAACGGGAGTTCCATCGGGAAAATCATATTCGATCGCACAGACCGTACCCCCATGAATATCCCGGCTTCCAATCAGATTTTGAATGGCGTACCAGTGTTTCGCATTCGACAGTTTCACTTCTCCACTACTGCTCATATAACGGGTGATGAATATTTTCTCTTGGGGCATTACATTATACTGTTTCTCGTTACTTACCCCGCGGACTTGAAAGAAAGCAGCGCCGTTATTCTGGAGAGAGGTATAAGGCGCATAAAAGTACGTCATCATATTCGGCAGACGGTCTCTTCCGATCGATGCGTCGAAGGATACGATCTCCGAGGGATAAAAGGTGAGATTTGAGGTTCCCCGATTGGCGATGGTGGTGGTCACATGGCAGACGGATTCCATCGCGGTAAGATGGTAGATTCGCTCGACAGAAAGCGGGGATGTATCTCCGGAAGTTAACCGTAGAATGGTTCCGGAAGCTTCCTGGATGAGTTCCGATTCATATTTTTCCGGAAGGGGATATGTCATCCCGGTTGTCACATTCTCGATCGAGTGTGGGAGTTTCTTGAACAGTTGCAGGCTCATTCCCGGTTGAACCGTGGAATGAGAGGCTCCAGTGCCTTGGGGATACAATATTTTCCCTTGATGAGCGGTGAACTGGTGTATTCCTCCCCCTTTCAAGGAATCGATCTCCACGTGGATCCATTGATTGGATAAAACGGCCGGTTTGGATTTCTCTGGATTCGTTGAAACATTCTCTTCGGAACTCGCGGTGTGTGCGGCTACAAATAAAAATAAAGAAATCATCCATTGAAAAGAAGCCCGAACGGCATAATATCGCATCATTGTCATGTATCGATCTCCCGGAAATACAAATTTTCGAAATAGAATAACCCTCATGAAACGCCTTTCACGATCCATTTGTAACGTATACGAATTGGACGAAAGAGAAAAGTGGGATATTTGAATAATTACGATGCGAAATCTATGAATTCCGATTAATTACCATGTATCCCAATGAGTGGAATCCTCGATCGGTAGACGAGTTTTTTTCAGATCGCCGCTCTGTGGATATCCCACCGGAACCACTAAAGGCACCACATGAGTTCTTGGAATTCGAAGGATTATCTTTATACGCTTTTCATCGAAACCTTCCATCGGAACTGAGGCCAATCCGGCGGCATGGGCAGCCAGCATAAAGACCATTGCGCTGAGCATAACCTGTTTGGTTAACCATTGTTTTTTGTATACGGCGGGCATTTGGGGAACGGGAGCCACTAACCGAACCAGCGGCAACAATGCTGCTTTCCACAGCCAACCCATTCCCATCGGTGCATGGCTAAATCCCAACGAAACGTATTTCCGGAGGATTTGTTCGTACTGTGTATCCATCGACCCGGCTTTCAATTCCATTTCGATCATACGATCCAAATTATTCTCCACAACACGCCGGTCTCCCGCAAAAACAACGATCGCAGGCGCTTCTAGTATTTGTTTTTGTTTCATGCAGGCTTCGAAGAGTTGCGTCCTCACCCCTGGATCCTCAACGACAACATAATGAACCGGTTGCAGGTTATAGGCGCTGGGCGCCCATCGGGCGGTTCCAAGAAGCCGGATCAATAAATCTTTATCGATGGGGTCATTCTTAAAATGGCGAACGGCCCGGCGGGTTACTGCCAATTGTTCGAATTCGTTCAGGTTCATCTTGGTCTCTTTCTACTAAAATTGAGTATTTAATCTTCACTTCTGGTTTTTGATCGCCATTATCTTCTTAGTTGGAATCCATCGAAAAATCCGAATATATAAATCACTCGAGTATGATTGTATTTCTTCGTCATCGGATTACAACGCAAAATCGTTCGATTGGAAACGCTTTCCCCTCCTTTGTTCTTTACAATAAGATCAATTTCCCGTAAAAGATAATCGATAGAGACCAATCAAATTATGGAGATAAGTGCTGAGTGTAATGATATGGAAAACCACAACAATCCGATTCGTTGGAATTGGCTGAATGTCAGAGGATTTCTTCTGATTTTGGCAGCGGTTCTATCTCTCTGGATAGTTTATCAGAACGTATCCACTTTGTTCTTATTAAGCCTCAGTTTCTTATTGTCCTATCTGCTGAATCCTTTGATTTGCAAAATGGAGAACAAGGGATTGTCGCGAACTGTATCCATTACGATACTGGTGGCCGTTCTTCTTCTTGCCGGAACCGGCCTGACACTGATGTTGATTCCACAGATCACACAGCAGACTCAATCCTTGTTTCAGAAATATCAGTACGATTCCACCTATCTTTCGAATACGCCATCCACCAGAATACAGACTAATACTCCAACAGAAAATGATGAATCGCATTTTGTGAAATGGTTTGATACGAATATCAACCCAATCCTGCGCGAACTGGGATTGGAAGAGATGAAAAAAGAGGATTTACGGCTTCGAATCCAAGGTGCTCTTCAATGGATCGATACCCATTATCCCCAATGGAGCCAATCCGTCTGGAATGTCTTTCAATCCACATTCTCCGGAGTCACCGGTTTTATTGTCGGTATCCTCAATCTTCTCCTGGTTCCGGTTTTCACGTTTTATCTCTTGCGCGATTATCCGATTTTGGAAAAAACCTTCTATTCCATCATCCCCCCGCATTGGCGGAATCCGGTGGCCGATTGGATGAGGGAATTGGATCGGGTGGTGGGTGGATTTATTCGGGGACAATTCAGTATTGCCCTGATTTTAGCGACGATCAACGCGGTAGGATTATCGCTGTTGGGAATTCCATTCGGTTTTTTAATCGGATTTATTGCCGGAATGGCTAACATGGTTCCCTATATGAGCATCGTCGTAGGGCTTATACCGGCAGTTCTCTTTTCGTTTCTCGATCGTCCGGATTTATGGAGAGCCGTTTGGGTGATCGTGATATTTTGCGGAGCGCAAATGCTGGAAGGTTTTTACCTCAGCCCCCGGATCATGGGACAGGAAGTCGGATTGCATCCTGTTCTGATCATGTTAGCGATCATCATAGGCGGTTCCCTGTTGGGATTGGTGGGCATTTTACTGGCGGTTCCCCTGGCCGCCATTCTGAAAGTGATTGTTGTTCGCAGTCATGCCGCCTGGAAAAAACAATGGCCGGAAAGTGCCTAGCCAAAGAGAACTATAATTCAGGTTTCCAGTAATTCTTCCCAATCCCATAATGTGTTCTGGGAAAAATCTCCTCGCAACGCCTTGAAAGAAAATCCAGGTTTCCACTCAAGCACTACCTACATGAAATAGGAATCTGATCAGTTTACCTCACCTGAAATCTACAATATAATAAATATGGTCGTATTGCCGATACTTGCGTGGAAAAAATTGTTCCGGTTTTCTAATCCAGAGATCGGCGTGAATTGGATTATTGGAGATTACCCATGCGTTCTAGAATTACGGGTGGAACCCCTATCACATCGGAATTTCTCGAATCCCGTCTTAAAAAAGCCCTGGATACTCGAAATTTGGAAGAGACCCGGTTCCGGGCGAATCACGTCTATCAATGGACGATTATGTTTTGCGATGTTTCCCGGACGTTAAAAGAAGCCCTGGAAACAGACGACGCCGTATTGAATCAACTGACCGCCGAATACCGCCAGTTGGTAAAAGATATCGTCTCCTCGTTCAATCCCCCCTTTACGGCTTCGGGAGACGGGCCGCAGGTGGTTGTTTGTTTTGATAATCCCGAACATGCCGCCGACGCCGCTATTGAAATTCAGACCGCCTTGAAAGAATGGCGTTATCGGGACGACGGCGGCCAATTCTTCCGTCCCTCCATTGGCCTGCATTCGGGCGATTTCGTGATCAAGGACAACGATTTGAAGCAATGCAACGCCTGCAACCTGGGAAAACGGATAGAAACCCAGGCCCATTCGGGAGAGATATACGTCTCGCATCCCACTTATGAAAAACTCTTGCAACTTACAAACTATAAACTTGAGTTCATAACGGAAAAGGAATTAAAAAATATTCCCGAACTTCAGAAAATTTATATGCTGAGATGGCAGGAATCGAAAATCCAGACCGTAGATGAAAAAACCGGACGTCCTGCCGCCGGAGAAGAATCCACACTCTCTGGTGCACAAGAACAAGATGAAGAACCGGCCATCGAACAGTACCGGGGTATCCTGATTTGCGATGTGGCCGGATCTACGCGGAAGTTTTGGAATCTGGGCGATCGCGAAGGGAATCTGTTGATCGACATCTTCAAGAAAGAAGTGTTCATGATTCTCCGCAAGTATAAAGCGGAGCATATTGAAAATCGCGAGGGCGATATGATCGTCGCC
>CAZFOX010000319.1:0-6199 GCA_964520565.1 uncultured bacterium
TTTTGCATAAGATTTTCGGCGTTTCGTCTGAGCCGGACGCGAAAGTTCCGGAGAAGTTAATTTATCGGGGATCGTCTCCACGAGATAAGGAGCGGGGAGTCCTCCAAAGGCGGCGCGAAGCGATCCCGATGCCTGGATCATTTTTTTCTGCTCGATGGTCGACATGGCAAAGAGCAAAATAAAAAAACAGAGTAAGAGAGACATCATGTCCGAAAAAGTACACATCCACTCCGGAGCGCCGCCGGAGGCTTCTTCTTTTTTTCGAGGCATGGGATCAATCTTCCTTTCTCTCGGATTGCCGGTTATTCATCCCGGGGCGGACGAATGCTGGGCGCCAGGAAGGCAAGTAGTTTCTGTTCGAGAATCCGTGGATTGTCGCCGGATTGAATGGACATAACGCCTTCAATGGCTACTTCCTTGATCAGGATTTCTTCGGACGATTTTGATTTGAGTTTACCCGACAAGGGAATACAAGCGAGGTTTGCGATCAAAGCGCCATACAAGGTTGTTAAAATAGCGACAGCCATCGACGGTCCGATCGCGGAAGCGTCGGAAAGGTTCTTTAACATCTGTACCAGACCGACCAACGTTCCAATCATCCCCATCGCGGGGGCGGCACTCGCCATATAAGATAACATTCCTTGTCCGTTTCGATGACGATCTTCAATAAAGGCCAGTTCCGTTTGAAGAATATCCTTAATCAATTCTGGTTCCACGCCATCTACGGCGAGGCGCAGGCCGGTTCGAATAAAGTTATCTTCAATTTCATCCATCTGACCCTCCAGGGACAGAATTCCTTCCCGGCGGGCGCGTTCTGCAAAACTAACCAGGGTACTAACCGTGTCGAGAGGAGAAGTCGCTTTCGTAAAGAAGGCATTTTTAACAATACCGAACAGATTGAGAAAATCGGACAGGGCAAAGTTGGTTAAACAGACGGCGAATGTTCCACCGCAGGTAATCAATACGGAGGGAATATCGACAAAATCCATGATATTCCCTCCGGCGAGAATCGCCGAGATGATAAGTGCCCAACTGAGAGTGAGTCCGATTAATGTCGAAAGATCCACGGTACACTTTCCTCCGCTTCATTCTGTCAGCAGGCTGTATTCTGTCGCACAATTTCTTGTTTATAAGCAATGCAGCGTTTACGTACTTCTTCTACGGGTTCGCGTACGATATATTTTCGTCCCGTCACCAGAGAGATAACCGTGTCTGGTGTTGCTTCCACCGTTTCGATCAATTCCGAATTTAACATAAAAGGGGTATTATTGAGTTTGGTAAGGGAAATCACACCATTTCTCCTATATACGATGCCAGGCATGAATTTCGCAATTTCCGAATCCGGGATCGGCTTTTGAAATTCCTCCGTCAATTCCTGACGAATGCGTTGCAGTCGTTTTTCCGCGAAGGGTTCTTGAACCATAATTGTATGAATTTACCCCCATTATGACTGTATATGGTATATTGCAGAAGCTGTAATTTCAAATCAAAAATTGGATTTTTGCAAATTCCCCGGCAATTTGATTGCCGGTTTGCGGCAGAACAGTCCTTATGGATTTCCTCTCTCTTCCTCCATCCTTTTCCGAACGGAGAGATTCGCGACCAGCGCATAGCGATCAAAAACCGGGAATAATCGGTTATTATATCCGAATTTTATCCCGTTTATATCTTTTCCACATTCCCTCCAGCCGAGAAAATGCCGGAGAAATAGTATCAGAATATTACGGGACATCAAAAAAAGAGACCGGGAACCCGATAACAGGTTCCCGGTCAGGGTAAGAAAGGAGGAGATGCGTTATTACCGTTTCAAGGAGACGACTTCTGTGAGGATCTGATCGGCAGTAGTGATCACCCGGGCGTCGGCCTGATAGGCGCGTTGTGCCATAATCAGGTTAGTAAATTCCTGGGCCAGATCCACATTGGAGAGTTCGAGGGAACCGGATTCGATACTCCCTCCCTGCAAGTCGGCTTCCACGAATTGCCGTTGCCCGCTGTTATCGCCGTTGCGGAAAATAAACATCGTGTTGCCCTGTTGAACCAGTCCGCCTTCGTTGGTCACAGTGGCCAGGAGGATTTTTCCCAGGCTTTGGGAATCGCCGTTGGTGAAAAGCCCCATGATTTCCCCGTTAGTGGTGATCGCGACATTATCGAGCATTCCAACCGGCCGACCGTTCTGACTCTGCAATTGGGCGGTATGGCTACTATCGAATTGTGTGATGCCGCTGAGATCGAGTTTGATTTTTAATTCGCGAGCGCCGCCATTCTGGGGATCGTTATAATCCGTGTCGAAGGAGAGATACGGATCGGTGTCGTATCCATAACTCTTGAATCGGCCTGTGTTATCGAAAAACAGCGTTCCCGTCGTTCCTTGAGGAGGAATTCGCGCATCGTTGGGAACGACGGCTTGAAAATTGACGGTGTTTCGTGTCAATCCATCCTGGTGGATGGTGTTCGTTTCGAACGAATTACCCGCTCCGGAACGAGCGACGATCCCCACCGGGACGCCTGCAGTACGATCCACGCCGTCGTTTCCATCGAAATTCTGCGCCATACCATAACCGCGTTGATTAAAGAGAGCGCGAAAAGCCGTTACTTCGGGTTCAAAAGCATCGTATTCGCTGAAGAAATTGGGATTGACTGCATCGTCAATTTCATACAGCGTTCCCGAACTGAGAGCCACGAGATGAACGCCGGAATCGTTGATTCCAGTGGGAGGATCGGCGACCGGGTCTCCGATTGTCAGCGGGCCGTGATCGGTGTTACCAATGGTGAATACTTTTGTAAGATCCGTACCGAAGATTTCTTCCGGAGTAGCTTTTTGGATGAAACCGGTAATGCTCTTGGCGGCGTCCGTGTTATCGATGTCGATTTCCTGATCTTCCGTGGGAGGATCGGTGGATTGATCGAGAGTGCTGACACGGATAGTGCGGGTTTTGGCGGCCAAATCCAGCATCAATCCCATATTTTCTTCCCCGCCGGCCGCGGCGATGAGGTTTTGTGTACGTACGTCCGAATCGGGTAAAGCGGACGCTCCGAGGTTGCCTCCCACCGATTCGAATTTAAAACTGCCGTCGTTAGTCAGGATCACTTTAATCTCCGGTTTGGTGGCCGGTTCGGCTAGAATCGAGGAGACTTCGGGAATCACAAACGCGTCGGGAAGAGTTTGGGGATCGATACCGGCCAGGTTATTGGCGACTTTCTGGATGGATGAATTGATCCGTCTTTCGAGGTTTTCACGGATCATTTCCAGAGTGGTGCTGGAGGTCAAGCCGTCTGAACCCAATAGACCGCCCATATTGGTAGCGCTGGGAACGTTGAGAAACTGCGTACCGGTTACATCGAGTTCATTTTCCTCAAATACATCTGCGAGCGCTGCGTTGGTGGGTTCGTTGAAAGCGCCTCCGTTGATAGATATGGCCCCATCCGTCAGGCGGAGAGCAATCATGTTTCCGTTCGCATCGTTATAAGAAAACACTCCTTGGGTGGCTACGATATTGCTGATCTGCCGGGCGGTGAAAATGGCGGTATTGTTGGCGGGGATATTTTGGGCCTCTAAAAATTCCACTTTCGGTGGGACGATTCCATTGGGGATCAGGAATCGCCCTTCATCGTCGCGGAGTTCATCGATGGTGGTTTCTTTAATGGCGGCAGGCGCCTGAGTGTCGGCGGCGAGCCCAATCGTGATACTGTGAGAGGCTCCCAGAGAATCAAACACGTCGATGGATGTATTGCGGTCGGCCTGTCTCGCCCGGTTGGTGGTGACGACCTCGCCGGCATTGACGTTTAAGGTTCTTGAGAAATCAGGATCTCCATTGTTGACAAACAGGTTGCCGACCAATCGAGTAGCATCCTTGGGAGGTTCTGCCTCTCCTTTGCGCGTGCTTAATCCCATCCGAATGCCTTTCAAAGCGTTTTTGCTGCTGTTCGCAAATTCGAAAGCTCCATTGGAATTGAAGTTGACATCGATTCCACTCGCCACACCCGGTGTAATGTCGGTGATGACGCCGGAGAAGAAATTGGTGAGGGCGTCCTGGAGATCGGCGACGGTCGTGGTGGATGTGACCGTCAGAATGACGCCTTCGGCTTTTTCATTGACAGACCGTTTGCTCAAATCGATGGGATTGTCGATACCCACGGGGGGATCGTTTAATTCTAGGAATCCCGTATCAAATCGAATGACGTCTCCATTCACGAGTCCCAAAGGATTGCCATTCCTGTCGAACAGACCAAGGAGATTGCTGGAACTCAGGGCTGCAGAGACAGCCGTGCGCTCGCCGACGCTGGAATCGAAATTTCCTCCTGCGCGGACTTCCGTTGTGGATTGAGCGAGCGATTCGCGGTTGAAATCGATTTGGAGGGGCCCGGGCGCTTTGGTGGTTTGCAGGATTCCATTTTCATCGGCGGTTTGGCCGATCAACCGGTATCCCGTGCCCGGATCGACAATGAATCCCTGATTGTCGAGAGAGAAGTTCCCGGCGCGGGTTAGAAATTCCTGACTTTTATCGTCGCCCGCACCATCGCGTAAAACGAAGAATCCGTCTCCATTAATGGCCAGATCCAGGAGGCGGCCGGTAGTTTGGGGACTGCCTTGGGTGAAGATTTTATCGACGCTGCCCAGTTTGACGCCGGTTCCCATCTGGCGGGGGTTGATCCCCCCTCGGTTTCCTTTGGCGCCTACGCCTGAAAAGAGAGTTTGGTAGAAGATATCGTCGAACGAAGCACGGCTGGCGCGGAAACCGACCGTATTCACATTGGCGATGTTATTGCCGATGATATCGATGTTCTGTCCCATCGCCGAAAGACCGGTTAAACCAACGAAAAGAGAGCGAACAGTCATGGTAAGGAGACCTCCCTGTCTTCTTGCGGCCCATCCATACAGGCCAAATCCTGGAATGGCGAGTGAATTGGATGGAAGGCTTCCAGCCTTCCCGAACCGTGTCGGTCGATCGGCGGTTCGTGGGGCCTCCTTCGAGAGGTCCAGCCCCGAAATTGATTGGGCGCTCAGGCCGTTAATGGCGAATGAGTCAGTTTTATACGATACGCCGATTAGACAACTACGGCGCTGTCGATTTGGGTAAAGACGCTCTTCGAGGCGCTGACAGAATCAAGCGCCGTTACAACGGTGCGATTGTCGATATTGACCACAAACGCATTGCCTTTGAGAACGATCAACGAATTGTGGGCGCCTTTTTGTTCCGCTTTATCCATCGCTTCGTCCAACTTTTCCATATCGTCCTCATCCAGATTAATGCCTCGCGCTTCCAGGCGCTGCTTGGCGTGAGTGGAAAAACGAACATCCACACCGGGTCCTTGCATGGCCTGGGTGAGAACATCGGAGAATTTGCTTCCGTCTTTTGCCGATGGTTGTATCCCAATGAGAGGCGGCTTCAGAAAATCGCTGATGCTCGGCGACGGAAGGATACTGTGCGTCAGGCTGCTTGAGTTCATTGAGTTTCCTTCCTTTCATATACACCGTAGACTTCGTCAAACGGAGTTGCGTTGCCATCCACGATCAGAATGGGCATGCCATCCACAAATGTCACACCCTCCACAAAACCGCGGATGAAGGTTGGATATGAGGTTATGTTGCCATCTTCGTCCATCGTGTCACCGACCGAGATACTGTATTCACCCGCCGGTAACGACTGACCCGAATTATTTTTCCCATCGAAGTGATAGGCCATCTCGCCAGCGCGTTGAACGTTAACCACATCGCTGCGTACCAATTCTCCGCGGGAATTGAATATCTTGACGGATTCGATCCCAACTGTTGGCGCAATGAAGGTGAAATCGATTTCCCGTTCCGATTGCAGCGTGAATTCACTGACGGCGACGCTGGCTTCCTTGCCGATCAGGGATAGGGCCTGAGCGGACGTATTATTGTTTTGACTGCTAATTAACTGCTCCAGCAATTTGGTCTGCATTTGCTGTTGTTCGAGCGAACTAAACGTGGCCAACTGCGCGACGAATTCCTGGTTTTCCACCGGATTGAGCGGATCCTGATGTTGCAATTGGGCAATGAGCAGTTTGAGAAAATCATCCCGGCTGACTTCATCTGTTCCAAGCGAAGACAGATTGGTGGAAGCCGCGTTTAATGCTTCGATGGGTTGTGCGGAGGATACCATGATTCAGGCTCCTTTGGGTTCTTTCCTTACATAAAATAATCCGTGGCTGTCATGCGATCCGACCAGGTTGCGTT
>CAZFOX010000320.1:0-6190 GCA_964520565.1 uncultured bacterium
CAGATAAAGCAGCAGTTGCCTGGGCGACGCGGGCCGCTCCAAACGGTCAGTTTCGCGATATCGCATTGATGGTTTATAACAATCCGGCCACCGAAGTGGAGGCATGGGAACTGTATTGATCTACACGATTAATCAACTCAATCATTTTGAATGCAAACGCCGGGCCCTTGTCCCGGCGTTTGTTCTATCGGCCGGATGGAATCACCGGTAACACCAGATGCGATGGATATATCTCGTCGTGAAAGATGGACTGCGTGGCCTTGAAGACTTCCGTATCGGTTCCAAAAGGTTTTCCCGAATTGGGATTCCGATCGAAACGGGGGAAATTGCTGCTGGAAACTTCCAACCGAATCCGGTGTCCCGGCAGAAAGACGTTTCCTGTCACCCATAGATCGATTTCATAACGGTATACCTTTCCCGCTTCTATGAGACTGAGGTCTTTGGATGGTTCGCGATAGCGGGCGCGAATGATTCCTTCGCAGAGATTGTAGGCTCTGCCATCGGGATAAACATCCATCAATTTGCCGGTAAAATCGGTATCCGTCGCACTGCTGGCGGCGTAAAGCATCAGTTTAACCGGGCCGGTGACTTCCAATGGTTCTTTTAGTTCTTCGCTGGTGAATACCAAAACATCGTCTCGTTCTTCGATTTTCTGTTGGTCGTAGGGACCGGCGGTGGCGCCGACCAGGTTGTTACCGCCATGCGAAGGAACCGGATTTTCGGGATCGTAAACATAAGTATCGACAGCTTCCTTTCCTGGCATTTTCATGTCCAGTGAACCATTTCCATCTTTAGTATTGGCTTTCCCTTGGCTATGCAGGTAATAGTTTGTAAAGACTGTGCGGGCCAACGGCCACTCCTGCTCGTTCCGCCATTGGTTGATCCCCATAATAAACAGTTTGAATGGCGCCCAATCCTCTACACCGGTATTTTTACCCTTTAGCCAATATTCATACCATTGATGCTGAATCTTATCGGAATCGATTTTCGCTTCGTCGCCAAAATCAATTTCTCCAACTTTTTTCTGATTCACGCCGTGTCCCCAGGGCCCGATAATGCAGAATTGGTTCCGGCGGATTTCCTGCCGGGTCGATTCTTTCCGAACCCGTGCGATTTGTTCGAGAGTGGCCTTGGAAAAAATATCGTACCAGCCGCCGATGTTCAGAATCGGAACCGTCACTTCGGCGTACCGGTCGCCCACGCTTCGCTGTTTCCAGTATTCGTCGTAAGTGGAGTGTTTGATCCAATCGCGTAAATAAAAGATTTCCTGTCCGAATTGTTCGTCCCAAGATTGGAGGGGCAGTTTTAGGAAGGCTTCCTCCCATTTGATTTTTTGCGCATCGATGGGTTTCCCGGAAACCAGCGTTCCCCAGCCCATGGATAATGCCAGTTGATAAGCGCCGCCCGAATACATGACTTCATAGGCATTTGTAAAAGGAACGACGGGGATCAAAGCTTTCAAATACGGGCTGGCGCTGGGTGCGGAAGCCCATTGTGTCCATCCAACGTACGATCCGCCCCAGGTGCCGATTTTCCCGTTGCACCACGATTGCGATCCAACCCATTCTTGAGTATCCAGACCGTCTTCGATATCGTACCGGAAGGGATCCCAAATCCCTTCCGAATCGCCTTTCCCCCGGCAATCCTGGACGACAACGGCATAGCCGTCCTTCGCGTAAGTCTGACCCAGATTGAATTTCTCATCATATTTTCCATATGGAGACCGGATCAGAAGAGTAGGGAAGGGGCCCTCTCCCTTGGGAAGGAAAATGTTGACAGCCAATTTCACACCGTCCCGCATGGGGATCATGACATTCTTTTCAAAAGAAAACTCCGTTTCTTGGCCATAGAGTGGAACCTGGATAAACAATGAAGAAAGAACAAGAATGATTGAGAAAAACCGGAACGATCGTGTCATGAGAATTCTCCAATGAATAGAAAGATTTCTGGTGACAGTTGTATCACATTCGATACGGTATTTGGAAGTGGGATCGGATTGTATACCGCTACAAAATGAATGCAAAAGAGATTACAATGATATGAATTATTATCCCTGCGTTTCTGGATTGCCGGAGATATCAATGAAACCATCCTATAAACCGGGAGGTTTTCCAATGAAGATCGTAATCCATATCCTGATTTTTATAACAATTCCGATCGCCTGTCTGCTTTTGGTTCAATGTAGTTCCGCTCCGATCCTTCCGGAGTCTTCAGTCTCTCTTCAGGGAAGTGAATGGATTGTTGATTTGCCGAATCTGAAGAAAGAGGCAATGCCGCTCGTTCTCATTCGTATTCCGGCAGGCACGTTTCAAATGGGAAGTCCGGATACGGAAGAAGGACATGAAAAAAACGAATCGCCGATGCATTCCGTCACGATAAGCCGGGATTATTACCTGGGAAAACATGAAGTGACCCAGGCGCAATGGGAAGCGGTGATCGGCTCGAATCCCTCTACGGAGATAAATCCCGATTTTCCTGTCAACAAAGTCAGCTGGCATGACTGCCATGTCTTTTTACACCGGATCGGTAAGATCGCCCAAAAATCTGGTTTCCGTTTACCTACCGAGGCGGAATGGGAATACGCATGCCGGGCGGGAACGTCGACGGCCACCTATTTTGGCGATAATCCATCCGAAGAAGAAAAAGAAAAATACGCCTGGTTCCGGAATAACTCAAATGGAGAATTGCATATTGTTGGACAATTTCCTCCCAATCCATGGGGATTATTCGACATGCTCGGTAATGTGTGGGAATGGTGCTATGACTGGTATGGCCCCTACACTTCCGGGATGCAAGTCGATCCCACTGGCCCTAAGACCGGATCCGAACGCGTGTACCGTGGCGCGTCCTGGATGGCTCGCCCGGAATGGATTCGATGCGCGGATCGAGGAAAGTTTACACCTAATAACCAACGAAACACCGGTGGTTTCCGAGTGGCTTTTTCCGAGAAATAGCAGATGATGGATTGGAAAAGATGGCTGGCCGAATGGAATTTGAAGCGACTGGGCGTCTGTTTTGTTTTAGCATTGACTCAGGGAACAATGCTAGTCGGCGTTCAGGCAATTGTCACCGGGACGATCTCGTTTCCCTTGGATGATAGCTACATCCACATGCAATATGCCAGACAAATTGCTGGCGGGTCGTATTTTCAATATCAGGATGGAGATCCCGTTTCGGGTGGCGCAACCAGTTTTCTTTATGTCCATCTGTTGGCAATTGGATATCTGATCGGTTTTCGTAATTCCCTTTTGCATATCTGGGCGATGGGGATTGCGCTTATCAGCCTGACCTCTGTTTTATACAGTCTGATCCGATTGGGGGAAATTCTAAACCGAACCTTTGCTGGAAAAGCCGCTTTGGCGTTAGCAGTTAGCTCAGGTGTATTGGCATGGGGTATGTGGAGTGGGATGGAAATCGCCCTGTTTGCTGCATTATTATTAATCGTATTTCAGGTAACCCTGCCACCCGATCCGAAGATTCCTCGATTGCTGTTTTTTTGCGGTTGGCTGACACTATGCCGCCCGGAAGGAATGATCGTTGCCATCGTGGTTTTATCGATTGTACTATTTCAATCGTTCCTTCACCGAACCCAATCGTATCCCTGGATATCAATCAAGTTTCTCCTATCGCTTCTGTTTTTCTTATCAACCCTGCTAGTACCCTCTCTTTATTTCCGACTGGTTACAGGCTCATGGAGAGGGAATGGACTTTTATCCAAAAGCCTCCTCCATAATCCCGTGATGACCGGTTGGGAGATGGGTTGGGGATTTCTGAATAATCTTAAAGGAATCGTATTTTTTTACTGGGGGGATTCAATCTTTCGTTTTGTGAATTTGTATTCCCGGGATTAATATTTTTTTCCTTAATCGGCTTAATGGGCCTCTTTTTTTCGAAAAACCGGTCGGGAATCTGGCAAGTATATCTTCTCGGTGGCTCTTTATTGGCAGCCATAACCGCTATTGCCACGTTAGAAGTCTGGCCATTGCATAACTACAGATACTTACTTCCTTTTTTCCCTCTCTTTTTCTTATTATGCGCTTTGGGAATCGATAGCCTAAGCCGTTGGTGTTTGCGCAATGACATCGTTCTTCGCAACGCCGCTCTGTTGTGCGCAATTGTGATTAGCGTTGTTCACTTTCCCGGATGGGTGAATCGTTTCGTCGAAAATGCGTCTACGATTTATGAAAAACAACGCCGCACGACTCTCTGGATGGAACGTAATCTTCCCGGCGGATCCCGAATCGCCATCAATGATGCCGGCGTATTGACTTATTACAAGAATCCATCGCTGAATAAAAACCGGATTGTCGATTTGGTCGGACTGGTCACCAATGGATCCACAATCCCCTATCGAATGGGTGAAGGGGGACTCTATGAGTGGTTGAAGCGGCTGCCGGGTGAACAACGGCCTCAATATGCCGCCGTTTTCCCATCCTGGTTCAAGGAAATGAGCCAGGTTTACGATGTGTTTTATCAATCCCAGGTTTCTTTTCCCGATCCCTTCGATCCTGGCTTTGGGAAAACCGTTTTCAAAGTGAATTGGAGTTACGCCGGTATGGAAGATAATCCACGCTCCTCCATCCTGAAAGAGGGTTGGATGGTTCGCGACCGCTTGGATGTCGGTGACCTTAAAAGTGAGAAATCTCACCAATACGTTCTAAAAAACCGGAACCCCCACTATCCCAAAATTCCTATACCCTATCGCAGGAATTTCGGATACCACGAAGAAATTGAGGAACGCTGGCCGGATATTGAAAACGAGCAGAAAGAACTGATCCCTGTTTTGCGCGATCGGGGGATTTTGAATCGGTACGATATTATGGATGCGGGCAGGAGAATTACCGGAGAAGAAACATTTATTTTCCAAAATCTGGAACCGGGCAAAGAAACTTTTCTGATTTGCAGAACCTGCGATGGAAGCGGTGACTACCCTCAGTTTGAATATAATATCGATATTTATATAAAAGATCATTACATTCAGACCTGTAAAATTCAAGGAACACCCTGGAACTGGTATGATATCGTTATAGAATTACCTATTGATTTAATTGAAGATAAAATTATTAATATGAGATTGATTAATAAGGGATCGGCCGGATTCTCCTATTACGATTCTTTTTATTATTGGATAGTCCAAAACGATTCAAGCGATCAAATATAGAAATCCAAACAGTACGTGTTTTCTGTACTCCCTTTTTAAACATTTTGCTATAATAATGCCGTGATTGTTTAAGGATATATCTAAAGAATTGAATTCAATAAAATTTAGCAAATATCAACGTTACCCAGGGTATGGGGATTTCGTATTATGACACGAGATGAGAAAGAGATGTTTTCTAAGAGCCGTTCTTCGGATTGGATATCGAAGATAACAGGACGAGGGAATGTGAAAACGATTGATTCTTCCACACTGGCGAGCGCCAATCCGGTGCAGGCTGGATTATGGCAGAGGGAAGCCGAAGAAGAAGCCAAGACCCTAAATCAGGAACTCCCACAGGAGATTTCTGACGAGGCATTGATGCTGCTTTGTCAAAAAGGGCGTCAGGACGCTTTGGAACGGCTTTATCAACGTTATTACCGGCCCGTGTTTTTATTCATCCTGCGGGTCGTGCAAGACCGCCATTTGGCGGAAGATCTGGTTCAGGAAACTTTTATCCGGGTTTACAACAATAAAGAATCCTGGCAACCCCGATCCAAGTTTACCTCCTGGTTATACCGGATCGCTCGGAATTTATGCATCGATGAAAAACGGCGGTATTGGAACCGGTTGGTGCATATGGATTCTCAATATGCGGATTACGATCAAAACGGTTATTCTTCCCCCTTGGATCGCGCGGAAGACGATTCGGGAGATGCCAGGGATCATTTCGCATCCAAGATCGATGAAGAGACCATTAAAAACGCTATCAATCAACTCTCGCCCGAACAGCGAGAAGTGATCATCCTGAATAAGTATCAAGGTATTTCGTATATCGAAATTGCAGAGATTCTCGGAGCGACGCCCGAATCGATCAAACAAAGAGCGTATCGCGCCCATCTGAAATTAAGACAAATATTGCAACCGCTACTGCAGGATTACGCTTGATTTGTGTCCGATAATGGGAGTGATAATGGGAGATTGGTTTTGAGCCAGATGGAGTCAGATTGCAATGAAGCACAGTCATTCTTGTCTATTTAATCATGAATTGCT
>CAZFOX010000321.1:0-6188 GCA_964520565.1 uncultured bacterium
CATCGCCATACTTCAGGAGAAGATGTATAGGCTAGCGCTGATCGGCGAGCTGAACACCGTCGTTTCTCTCTATTATTACGCCCGTATCGTCCGGGCCATGTTTCTCGAAGATCCTTCGCCCACCGCCGAGCCGTTTACCGTGCGGCCGGTTTTCGTAACGCTGCTGGCCGCGCTTTCTCTTCCCATTCTTTATTTCGGCCTCTTTTGGAATCCGTTGGTTGAGTACGTCCGTTACTGCGCGAATCTCTTGCCATAATCGAACGGGAATTCATCCACCCCCTGTACGAATCGGCCGGGAAAGTTTCACGCCACCTTTCCTCTTCCTGTCACTTTATGTCATAATGACGTTCAAACACAATCAGAAAGGCTGGTATCATGGCACGCAAAGATCAATATCGTTTTTCCTTTGGCCCCTGGAACATTCACTCCGGCGCGGATCCATTCGGCCCCACGGTTCGCAAAGAGCGCACCTTCGCCAATAAACTGAAGGAATACAAGAAACTGGGATTCGACGGGGTTCAGTTTCACGATGACGACGTCGTCCCCGCTGACTGGGATTGGGCGCAGACCAAAAAGGGAGCGGCGCGCGTGCGCCGGATGCTGGAAAGCGAGGGATTGGTTCCCGAATTTGTCGCGCCGCGCCTTTGGGAAGACTCTCGCACCATCGACGGCGGCTGGACATCCAACAATGCCAAGGAACGTAAATACGCTTTCGACCGTTCCCGCCGCGCCGTCGATATCGCCAACCTGATCGGAACCAAACTGATCGTTCTCTGGCCCGCCCGCGAGGGAACCTACATGCGCGAAGCCAAAGACGCGGCAGTTTCCATCGGACGGTTTGTGGAATATATGAACGCCCTCCTGGAACACGATCCCGAAATCCGGATACTCGGCGAGATGAAACCCAACGAACCGATGGATCAGGCCTATTGCCCCACCGTCGGCCATTTTCTCGGCCTGGCCTATCGCACCATCGATCCCACTCGCGTCGGTGCATTGATCGAAACGGCGCACTCCATCCTGGCGGGACTCGATCCATCCGACGACATGGCCTACGCGCTCTGGCACGGCAAGCTGTGGAGCGTTCACCTCAACGACCAGAACGGGCTGAAATACGATCAAGACCGATCTTTTGGTTTCGTGAACTTGCGCCGCGCTTTCAACCAGGTCGATGTCCTCGATCAGAACGGATTCGGCCTCAATGGAGAGATGGTGGGTCTCGACGTCAAGGCGCTCCGCACGCAGAAAGACGCCGACGCCACCATGCACCTCAAAAACAGCCGAGAGATGTTCATCCGGCTCCTCGAACTGTCGCGGAGCATCGACCGCAAAAAATTGGAAGAATTTCGCGCCCGCCGCGATTACGAGAGTATGGAAGCGTTTATTCTGAAGCATTTGATGAATGTGAAATAACAAGCAGAAATAGAACGAACGAAAGGCGGGAATGGAATGGGAACATTTCATTCCCGCCTTTCTTCGTGAAATGGAAAGGCGGCCATGCCGAAAATCCGTCAAACCGTTCGCCGGTCCATGGTGATTGCATCTTTTGTAATCTTTGAATTTTTTCGGTTTTTTCATTTGCTTTTTTCGCCGGTTCTTATCGTTATCGCCGCCTCGTATGGCGTTATCAATGGCAGTTTCATCACGTTCATCGTTCTCTTTCTTACTTCGCTGTTTTTGGGAAGGGCTTTTTGCGGCTGGATCTGCCCGGGAAACGGTTTGCAGGAAATCTGTTCTCCGCTCATTCGAAAAAAGGCGGGGAATGCCAGGTATTATTGGATTAAATACGTTGTTTTTTCCGTTTGGATATTCATCATCGCTCTGGCAATCCTGCAAAGCGGGGGACTTCAAACCGTCGATTATTTCTGGGGAACCCGCGGATCGAATCTCTATCAAACGCTGTTTCTGTTTCTAGGTGCTCTCGTCATCCAGGTTCCATTAACTTTTCTATTGGGTAAATGGGCTTTTTGCCATTACCTCTGTTGGCTGGCACCCTTTATGATTCTCGGTTCCCGGCTTCAAAATCTTGCCGGTTGGCCTTCTCTGCGGTTGCGCACGCAACGGGAAGCCTGCCACCAATGCGGCTTATGTAACCGCGAATGTCCCATGAATCTTGACGTAATCGGGATGGTTGAGAAACAATCCTTCCTCAATCCGGAATGTTTCCTCTGTGGATCGTGTGTGGATGCCTGCCCATCCCAGGCGATTGCTTTTTCATTTTCGACAGCCAAATCTCTCTCATGACGAATGAGAGAGATTTTCGGCGATTGCCGCGAGAACGGTTTCCGCGCGCCGTTCGTAGGTATGTTCGCGGAGTACTCTCTCCTGTCCCCGGCGGCGGATCGCCTCCCGCGCATCGCAATCGTTCAAATATCGCCGCGCCAGTTCCACTCCCTCTTCCACCGTCCGATAGATCAGCATTTCTTTATCCGGCTCCAAAAGTCCACGTTCCGCATCCTCCACCCAGTCGCCGAGCGAGATACTGCCCGCCATGGGGATATCGAAATCCCGCACGTTGAGACAGGTGGGGCATTGATGGCTGTGTACGTTCAGGCAGATTTTCGAGGAGGCGTAACAATCCGCCAGATTTTGGAAATCGATGAATCCACCGTATCGCGACTGGTATTCCGGCGCTAAAGCGTCCCGCCATGAGGGAGGACCAAAAATGCGAATCCCCAAGGGTAAAAACGCCTCGACCGTTTTCAGTCGCTTGAAATAGGTGGCCGTGTTATAAAGAAAATACTCCTGTTCCGAATCGGGTTGCGTGAATCCTTTGTTGGTTGTCCGGCAGAATGCGGCCGCCGCTTCTTCGATAAACTTTCGTTGTTCGATAGCCGGTTCCAGAGAATCTAAAATGGTTCGAAAGGAGCTGGTTGGATTTTGCTTTCGTTGCCGCTCCACTCGTTCCAGTATCTCGATGCAGACCGGAGAGAGGGTATGAAGAATGCCCTGTACGGGCGGCAGCGATCCCACATAGGAAATGTCTGCCGCGTGTTCTTCCCGTGGATGGCCCGGCCGATTAAATAGGGTGGCTGGCGGGAGATAGGCTGTGTGGCAGGGATATTCCTGAAGACGTTTTTGGTAAGTTCGGTCGCAATAAAAAACAAAATCGCGCTCGCCGGGTTGCCCTACAGGCCCTGAATCTTCGTAAAGAAGCGTGTCGTCCACCAACCAGCAAACGCGCGGCGAGGGCATCGACTCGAGGGTTTCTAGAGGCAATCCCAGATCGTACAACAACGCCGACGGCCAAATATTGAGAGAGAACAACAGATCGGGACTGGTTTCGAAGAGCGACCCCAGAGCGGCGAACGATCGGCCGAACGAAGCGTCGAACGGCTCCAGATGGGTGGATAATCCTCGGCGGGCAAAACCCTCCATAAAAGCCCGGGCAAGCGGAAAGTGAATGTAGGCACGACCCATCGTACATCCCCAAACAGAGCGGGGCATGGACGGTAAAGGGGCTTTGACTCTTTTCATAAATGAGGAGAGAACCGGTTCGTAGCGTACGCTTTCTGCGTTGATCAACTGCGCCAGGCTTTTCGCCTGTTCGATATATCGCTCGGTGTATTGCGGAGCGACCGGCAGTGCGCCCAGCAGGTACGCGGTTTTTTCGGGGGGGAAAAGAAACAACCGCCGCTCGCGAAGAAAACTCGCAGTTTGTTCGTGGATCGTATCGCCCGCGAACAAAAATAATCGATCGGTATTTTCAATTACATGCCGCGCATTGAACAAGGCAAAAAACGCCGTCCAGGCATAGGGATCGGGTTCCCAGGCCAACACTCCCGCCGATGAGTGTTTTTCCAATAGCGGCAATGCCATTAACAACGATTGGCCGATGCCGATACCGCTCAATATCAACCAACGCGCTCCTCGTTCAAAAGGCCCATGAATGGCCGAACGCTGCTGCTGCACGAGAATGGAACCCTGTTCCTGCGGCAGCAGGGTACGGATTCCTGAATTGGTATTGGATCGCGCGCCAATGAGATTACCGTCTTCCTCGATGATCTCCAGATGGTGCGTGTATTCCCGCAGATTCCCGAGCGAAGCGAGAAAATCCGGGCGGTGTTGTTGCAAGAGATGAGCGTGTAAATCCAACCGCCGGCGGTGATGCTCGAGCAGCGGTTTCCAGTTCATGTGACTCATGGCGTTTTCGCGGCGTTTCTATTGAGATGATTGTTGAAAAATTATTATTTGCCCGTTTCGATCCCACCGATAGGGGGAACCGGTGTCTGGGTCTTTGATTTCTTCGGGGATATATTGAGGAACCAGATCGGTGGTGGCGGAGACCTTCTTACCCGTTTCGAGTTCATACAGCCGTGCGGCAGTTTCCAGACGAAAGCGATCCAGCGTGGAAGCGGCCAGAGATTGAACCTCTTGATAGAATTTGGAATTGGGAAACTCCCAGGTTTGCAAGTAAAAATATTCCTCCCATACATTCGAAAGAACCAAAGGGCGAAACAGACCGGCGAATTCCTCATCGGTAATCCCTTTCCCGGACAGGAAAATCATTTCAGTCCAACTGGAAAGGCAATGCGTAAAGCGCATTGCCGGATGATGGAACTCGGCCATCTGGTGAATGTAATACAAGGCGGGTTTTCCGGGAGCGGCGTCGAAGGAAGGGACTGTTTTTCGATAATGACGGATTTTCGAAACGAGCGAACGCCGTGGAGCATCCTCCAGGATATCCGGTAACAGAAAAGGCCGGAGGCGGTTTATGGTTTCGAGACAGGGCCGCAAGCTTGCGGAAGAGTTCACAAAAGGCACAATGACTTCCGCCGCCTCGGCGGTTCTTCGAAGCGAAATCAGGTTGGAGAGGATGTTATCAAACGCCTGCCAGGGATCGTTCACCTGCAGGGGAAATAAGGCGGCGAGAATTTCCAACGCTTCCTCTCTTAGATTGTTATTCAGCCGATTTTCAATTTTTAGATGAAAGACCGAAGCAAGCGCGCCGGTCTCTGGATATAGATCGTGATAGATAGGCAGGCGTTCGCCCGGCGATAGATTCTGAATCTCTTTCTCGATTTGATGAGATAACTTCAAACCGGCTGCCATATACGGCTCCAGGCGAATCAGATAGTCTTCGATCTGTTGAGGCGTGAAACGCTTTAAATGAATGGCATGAAACACATCGTATTCGAGGTCTGCATCTTTCGCGAGATCGGATCGCTCCCGGCTGAGTTCTTCAAACGCCCGGCTCAGTTCGGAAGAAACCGGTATTTCCTGTAATTCTTCCAGGGAGAAATGGACATCCGCCGTCCAAAAAGCCTTGGTTTCCGCATACGCTGGATAGGAGTTCCGCAATATGGGTTTGATATAATAATGCACCCAGCATTGCAGCCCGATAAAAATCGCCAAAATCAAAAGCAACACGATCATACCCGCCCAGAGAATAAAGCGGCGGGTGGGGATCAACCACTGGAGTAGAGATTTCCCGTGATCGGTGGGTGGTATGGGTAGTTGCTCGTTCATGGCGCTTCGAATGTTTCTTAAATTGTTCTCTCTGTTGAACCGAATCAAATCAGCAAGAGAAAATAACCTTACCGAGACATCCTGATATTTGCCATTCGGATCAGTTCTCCCCGTTCGCTCCATCGATAGGGTTCGCCGGTAACTCGATCGACGATTTCATGAGAGAAATAGGCGGGAACCAGATCGGCGGGAGAAGCGGGAAACTTCTTGTTCTCCAAATAGTACAGACGGGCGGCGACATTCAGACGCAATTCGTCGTATTGATTGGCGGTTACCTGCTCGCGCTCGAAATAACCAGACGAATCGGTAACATAGGTTTGCATCATGTAAAACTCTTCCACGATGCCCGTTAAAACGAAGGGGCGCACCATCTCGACCTCGCGCGGCTGGCGATCGTAAGGATTCGACTGCGCCCCGGCCAACAATTCGGAAAACCACCGATCCCGGAATTCGACGAAGGTTTGGTAGATACTTTTCCGGGGGAACTCCCGATCTTTGATCGCACGGACGTAATCGAGGACTTTCTTATCTACATCGTATTCAACGGGCGTCTTGGAATCGCACAAGGCCGAATAAAGATCGTACAGTTTTTTGTGTTCGGGTTTCATACGAAAAAGATAGGGTTCCCATCGATTCAGAATGTCGAGCCATGATCGCAGTTTTTCTTGATCCCAGACATTTCCGCTAAACATCGGCAGATTCGAAGCCCACTCGCCGAT
>CAZFOX010000322.1:0-6178 GCA_964520565.1 uncultured bacterium
CGCCGTGATTGCGAAAAAGATGGGCATTTCTCAAACCAAGGCGAGAGAAGCGGTGGATGCCCTGTTCGCCGGTATCATTCATGGAGTAAAACGGGGACCGGTCATTATTCCCGATTTCGGGGCGTTTCGTATCCAACATCGGCGCGCCCGCAAAGGACGGAATCCCCGTACGGGCGAGACCATGGATATTCCATCCAGCACATATCCCGTTTTTGTGGCGGGAAAGCGAGTGAAAGAACTTCCCAAAACCCGAAAACACAAACCGTAATGAAGATATTGTTATAACAAGAGATTGTACTATGAAACGAAATATTAAACAAAATATTAAACTTTTAGTAATGATCTTGGGAATAATGGGATGGCTCCTGGGAGCTGCTTCTTCGGGTCTGGCTCAGCAATTATCGCCGGTATATCCCTCCAATGGAGCCACGATCATGTTTCAGGATTTGGTCACACGTGGCTTTGAGTGGACTGCACCCCCGACGGCAACGAGATTTCAAATTCGCCTTTTTGGTCCCGATCCGTTTCTCTCTCAGGTTCCTTTCGAATCCACTTCCTCTCCGATCAAGGTTCAGTCCTATCTGGAGCGTTATTTCCCGGAAGGAGCGGTATTTCTCTGGCATGTCGAAATCGTGGACGAAAACAAGAATATTCTTCAAACCAGCGAACAATTTACTTTTACGATAAACAATATCACAACATTGATCCCCACACCCACACCCGCCATTTGGCCGACGCCATCGGGCGATATCGACGGTTCTGCGAAAGTCGATGCCCGCGATCTGTTTATTCTGGCTTTCTCCTGGATTAAATCCGATGGATCGTTACGTCCCGCCGATCTCTATCAGGATTCAGTGATTGACCGGAAGGATTTACTCCTTTACATGGATCGCTTTGGAAAACCGGGCGATCCTCCTCCCCCGATGGCTCCCGTCGGGATTCCCCGAGACGTACGCTTTTCACCCGACTTTCAGGTAACCATTGCAGAAACGCCCCAACTGGAGATTCTGTGGTCGAGCCCCGCTTATCCAAAAACCGGTGGGATTGTCTACGATATCCTCATCGTTCCCCCGTATGGATCGAATATGGAATACCGGGGAATCGAGACGGCTTCCTTAAAACCCTTCCAAGGAATGACTACCCGCATTGGACCGTATAGGGTTTTCATTCAAGCTCGGTTGAATGGAGTGGGATCGAGCGATATTGCCTCCGGGCAGTTTGAAATAGTCTATTTCAAGACTGTACAACCTACGCCTACGCCAGTGCCCCAGACCGCCAATATTTCGGGCGATAATCAAATCAATGCGCTGGATGCCGCGTCTTTTTTGCAGACTTTTAACACGTATAACGGTCATGTAAAATTCAACTCCGCCGCCGATTTGCATACCGATGCCAAAATCGATCGTCAGGATCTATTGTTGTTTCAACAATATTATAAAGAACGAGAACGAGGGCTTTCCGCACCGGTCTGGAAAATGGCCGAAATCCCCGTGATTGTTGCCGGTATACCGGAATCCTACAATCTCGTGGAACTGGTTCCTCCTTACGAATTGCATGTCGGTCAGACCAATGCAAAGTTAGGAATGGCCGAAGCCTTCTATACTCGTTTTTCTTTCTCACCGGTTCCGGGTGCGATTGATTATTTTGTCTCGATTCATTATGTGAATAAAAACAATCGGCTGGACTTCTTTACCGGTGGAGAAACGACATTTTCCGAAAAATTGATCCCTTTAGGGTCTGATGAAATTATTGAAATCGATGTGTGGGCTGCAGGCAATGGTTTGCAACTGGGAGAAAAAAGCGAGACATTGCGTGTTCTGATTCCTCCGTATTAATCGCTACGGATTGCCGATAAAACGGTTGCGTTTGGATGTCTCTGGAAGAACGATCCTTCCAAGAAAGCTATTTTATTCAACATGGCGAAACGTATTTTGATTCGCGTACCCAATTGGCTGGGAGACGCCATTATGGCTACCGGTGCAATTGATGATTACCATCGGCGGAATCCGGATGACGGCATTACGCTGCTCGGTCCGCCGTCGATCCTGGCGGTTTTCTCTTCTTCCCTCAATCCCTACAATCTTTTACCCTACGATCGAGATCGCCAGGATTCCGGTGTAATGGGTCTCGCTCGCTTGGGTGGCATGTTGCGCGATGAATATTACGATGAAGGATACTTACTGACCAATTCATTTTCTTCCGCACTGATGTTCTATCTGGGACGCATTCCCCATCGCATCGGATATCGGGGTCATTTACGATCGTGGCTTTTAACCGAATCGGTCGATCCAATACCCTCTCTCATTCATCAGGCGCAACAATATTCGTTTCTAATGATGCGGCAGAATGGCGTTCCCCCTACACCTATCATTCAAATATCGCCGGAAGAACGAGAAAAAGCGCGGCAGGTTTTGGAAGAGAAGGAATGTCTCGGTCATATCCGGATTGGTCTGGCTATCGGCGCTGCCTATGGACCGGCCAAGCAATGGCCGGTTGAGCATTTCGCCGAATTAGCGAAGGAATGCGTACAAAAACTGGACGCCCGCGTTCTGTTGTTTGGGACAAAAAACGAAGTGGAAGCGGCCGAGTCTATCGAACGGCAGGTGGGGTATGGAATCTACAACCTGGCAGGTAAAACCACCCTGCGCCAATTGCTGGCTTTATTGCAACAATGCCGTGTCGTTGTGGCGAATGACTCAGGTATTATGCACGCCGCTACCGCGGTTAAAACACCAGTCGTCGCCCTTTTTGGTTCCACCGATCCCCAAAAAACCGGACCCTTGGGAACGAACTACCGCATCGTCCAGGAAAAGACTGACTGTTCTCCCTGCTTTGACCGGACTTGCCAATACCAGCATTACAACTGCCTGAAGAAAATTCTTCCTCAGACCGTTCTCCATTGCATTCAGGAACTGATCGTTCATCAGGAAGCCAAATAGATTAAGGCCTTTTTCGATTGCGATATTTTCGGCATAAACGACTATTTCACCGGTCTCGTCTGTATGACAATTTTCCGCGGCTTTTCATCCAACTGCTGAACGATAAGATTTTCGCCTTTCTCAAATATCCAAACCGGCTGGCTTGTGAATACGACGTAATGCCCTGGCGGCGTAATAAACTCGAATTTATGGCTGGTCTCGTATTCAAAAATGGCGCGGCCATTGGCGTCTTGCTTCAGCAGTGTTTCAGGCATATTGACTTTCACGGCTATCTGAATTGTCTTACTCTTGCCGGTTTGAATCGGTTCGGGATAGGTGATCTTGATTTGCGGGTACTCCGAATGGGTATCCTTGACGATGGTGAATTCCAACTCGCGCTTGGCGTTCACATCGAAAACCGATTCGACCTGAAAATTCCCGGCCGTTGCATCGTGTATGAATCCCCCGCTGGGGAAAATAAAAACTCGGTTGCCAACCTTGTTATCTTGAATTTCATAGGTGATGCGTACAGCCCGCTGAGTTAAATCGAGCACTTCCAAACGCATATCCGCCCATGCATTTGTTAACAGAAAAGATGAGACAATCAGTAAAGAAAACCGAGACATGATATACCTCCGGATTTTTTAAGAAATTCGTCAAAAAAGCGTAAATTTCGTTGATGAATCAAGAACCCGATTGAGTAATTGTATTCGAATACCGAGTCGGGGGGAACTCAAAAAATACTTGATTCTCACTTCATTTATCGGTATTTTGATGCATATCCTCATGAAAGGATAAATTGATTATGGCTTACTTGGCAATTCGGGGTGGGACGCCGGTGCGCGCTCAATCCTTTCCAAAATGGCCTGTATACGACGAACGGGATCGGGATGCTCTGATTCGAGAACTGGAAAACCAGCAGTGGGGGATCGGGTCTCCCTCGGTGATGGAATTTGAACGAAAATTTGCGGAATATTGCGGGGCGAAGTATGCCGTGGCCTGCACGAATGGCACCGACGCCATTTATATTGCCCTTCAGGCGTTGGGGATTGCGGCAGGCGATGAGGTCATCATTCCGCCGTATACTTTTATCGCGACGGCCATCGCTGTCCTGATGGTGAACGCAATTCCGGTGTTCGCCGATATCGATCCGTTAACCTTCAATATCGATCCCCAATCCGTCCGTGAAAAAATCACGCCCCGCACGAAAGCCATTATCCCCGTTCACATCGCCGGGAGTCCCGTCGATATGGATGGCATTCTGGCGGTTGCCCGTGAACGCGGCCTGATGGTATTGGAAGATACCGCCCAGGCACTCGGGGCGGAGTGGCGAGGTAAGCGGGTCGGTACATTGGGACATGCGGGAACCTTTTCTTTTCAAACCTCCAAAAACTTATCTTCGGGAGAAGGCGGTGCAATCATTTCGGACGACGAAACCTTGGCAGATCGGATTCGCAGTTTCACCAACTGCGGACGTGTGAAGGGGGGAGCTTGGTACGATCATCACGAAGTGGCGGGAAACCATCGGCTGGGGGGATTTCAGGCGGCTCTCTTATGTGTAGGATTGGAACGCATCGAAGAACAAATGAAAAAACGCGAAGAAAACGCCTGCTATCTAAGCGGTTTGCTGGAAAAAATCCCCGGCGTTTCCTGGGCGGGAACTCACACGGGAACAACCCGCCACGCCTGGCATCTGGGCATCCTGCGGTATGACGCCGCACATTTTCAGGGCTTGCCCAAAAAACGTTTCGTCGAAGCGTTGGAAAAAGAAGGGATCGATTGCGCGGACGGCTACCTTCCATTATACCGCTATCACGTCTTTCGCCATTTCCAAGAAAAGGTTTCCGCTTATCGCGAAATCTATGAAGGGCGAGTGGATTACACCCAGGTACACTGTCCCGTTTGCGAACGCCTGTGCGATAACGAGGCAGTTTGGATTTTCCAAAACATGCTTTTGGGTGATCGTAGCGATATGGACGATATCGCCGAGGCGATTGCCAAAATTCAACAACATGCGCATGAGGCGATGGAATAGTTGAATCGGTTATTTCGCCCAAGAAGGCATATAATTTATATCGATAACTGAGGAACCATCATGGTGGAAACAGCCGTCATTCTCGCGGCGGGACGCGGCAGTAAAATGTGGCCATACGGCGACACATGGCCCAAGGCGGCGTTGCCTGTTGCCAACCGGCCGTTGATCCAGTGGCAGATCGAGACGCTGCAGGCTTGCGGCATAAAAACCATCGTCGTGGTCATCGACCATCTGGGCGCTCAGATTCGGGATGCGATCGGCGATTAGGCGGGTGTGGAATGCGTCCAACAAAAAAATCCACAGGGTTCCGCCGATTCGTTGTTATGTGGAATGGCATGCGTCAAGGAAGATCGATTCATCGTCTGCTTGGGCGATGTATTGTTTGTAGAAGAAGACTTAAAACGCCTCCTCCAAACGAACTGTGAAACCGGCCGGGATGCCGCGTTAGTCCAGCCTTTGAATGGTTTATCTTCCGGGGATTGGTTATGCGCCAATCTCCAGGAGAATCGGATTGCCGAAATTCTGGGCCATCCCCGCGAGGCCAGTCACCGCCTGTGCGGTGTCTACGTTCTCTCTCGCCAGATCGGTTCTCATTTGGCGAATAATCCTGGCGTCATGAGTTCCGTGGAAGTGGGCGCGATGCCTCCGCAAGAATCGGAACTGGCCGAATCGCTTAGCCGTTATCTCCATCACGGGGGGATATTACAGGCGGTGGAGACTCAAGGTCTCTTTTTCGATCTGGATAAACCCTGGCATCTGCTGGATGCCAACGCGGCCTATCTGAATTACCGGGGTTCGAAACTGACCCAAAATCAAATCCACCCCACAGCGCAGGTCGATCCGAATGCGGAAATCAATGGATTTCTGGTAGTCGGCGAGGGATCGGTTATCGGACGGGGTGTAAAAATCAAGGGAAATCTCTGGGTGGGCGATCGCGCAAAAGTGATCGATGGAGCCATCGTGGGCGAAAACTCTTCCATCGGTAATGACGCGATTGTCCGTGAGTATTGCCACATCGAACCGGGTTCTTCCATCGGCCACCGTTGCGTTGTCGGTCATTGCGCCGAATTCGGCGGGATTCTGATGGATGGAGCGTATTCCTACCATTACGGCGAGTATTGGGGAATTATCGGCCGTTCCGCCGATCTGGGCGCGGCTACCGTATGCGGGAATCTGCGCTTTGACGACCGGCGCACCCAGCACTCGATCCGGGGACGCCGCGAAA
>CAZFOX010000323.1:0-4477 GCA_964520565.1 uncultured bacterium
AGTCCGCAAGGGAATCTCGTACCTGCGCAAAAACATGCCCCGTTTCATCGAAAAACCTTTGGAGCATGAACTCTATTTCGTCACCGATGGCCAGGATATGTTCGCCCTGGTTAATGGGGAAGAAGCGATCTCTCTGGTTCGTACGCCCGGCCAGAATTTTTTTGGAGTCATGGTTTACGATTTTAAAAAAATGATCGACGATACGCTGGAAGCCGTAGCGCAGGCGGCCTGACGAATTATCCGGTGGAAAAGGCCAGGCTGGCGAATGTTACGACCGATTGGGTTTCCGTCTCGATCGCGAGATCGTAAGAGAGCAGTCTTCCGCTGGAAGGACGCACCACATCCAATGACAGGTAGATCGGAGAAAGACCGCAGACGTTATTGCGGTCTTTCTTATTTTCAATGGTTCGATAAAAAAATTCCGCATCGCCCCCCTGGATGGCCTCCACGACTTCCCGGTCGTCCCGGCGAACCCGCTCTAATTCATCGGGTGGAATCCCTCGCGAATGCCCGAACCGCTGACCCACATGGCTTAGATCGACCCCGGCAATGACCGTTACGCGCCCCGGATAGTCGGCGATCAACGCCCGCAGGGCTTCCACAATCTCCACAACTCTCGAATCCTCCCGGGGCGATTGTCCCTTGACAACAAATGGATGGAACGATCCGCATAAAATGGGAACCGCTTTTCCCCGCCAATCTTCTCCCAGCACATGGCGCAACCACAGCATTTGAAATTCAATCGAATGCTCGTCTCGATGTAGCAATTCCTCTTCATAAACATCCACCGAAATCCTTCGGCGGAATTCTTCCACAAATTCGATATCGGTCTCCACACTCCCCAGGGGAGTCCGATAGGATTTCCTTGTCATCGATATCAGGCTGCCTTCGCTTTGATGTCCCGTCCCCAAAATGACATATAAATCGGCAGGCGGCCGCCGCGCCAGTTCCCGGTAGGCATGGGCAAAACAGATTCCTCCGCGATGCAAATCGATATGCGGGGCAATCAGCAAAGACAACGGTTCTCGATCCTCCAGCGATTCATTTGGCGAGGAGTCTGGAATCGATCGTAACAAACCATCCAACTGTTCGCGCAGAGAATCCGGTTCGCCGGCGTATGCGGTTCCCGCATGAGCCGGTTCCCGGCAGGGCGCATCTCGAAACGCCTGCAGAATGGCGAGACGGTGTTTTTCATACCGTTCGGATTCCAGAAACAACTCCCGATCCAGTTGCTCGGCGATTTCCTGGATTTTGGCCAGAGGAATCAATTCACCGCACTGGCGAAAACAAACCTCCTGAATATCCCGCAGCGAATGCGTTCCATCGAACAAGGAAACGATAAAAAACACCGTGGGAGGCAAAACCAGGATATTTTCCGCGATCTGCCTTGGATCGCGCAAACAAATCCCCTTCCGCGAACCTTCCGGCATGGGAATCGCTTCAACGGGGCGTATTTTGGGATACTCGATACTGCCGGTGTCTTTGCTCAAATCTGCATCTCCTTGAATACTAGCCAAAGATATTTGAAATTCAGGTATTTGCAAATTCTTTCAAGGCTCCAAAGGTGTTCTGAGAGATAAACTCGTAGAATCGCCTTGAAAGAATCTAAAGAAGATATAGAGAAACAACGATTCCATTTTCCCATGGACAATTGATAAAGACGAAACGGCAAAAAGTCATAAACGTAAATTTGATAGACAAAACTTGGTGGATAAATCCAAGTGACTGGTACAAGATACAGTGTGAGTTTCGTCTTCAAGATACTTTTTGCCGGATTATCGATATAGAATGTACCTGGAGGATTATAAAAAAACACCCCCTGGAGCAAAGGGGAGGCCGGGGGCGTCAAGTCGAATGAGAACCCCCACTTCTATTTCTTCGAAGCATTCGGTTCCGATTCGTTGACCGGTTTGGGTACGAACTCCACGGCGATCAATTTGAATGAGGAGGTTTCTGGAGTCAAATCTTTCCCATCGAATAGAAATAGACACCGATTGGGATAGAATTTCAACTCGGGAATCGTAATGATATCTTTTTCATCATCGGCCGTTCGGGTAAACCACCGAATCGCCGCGGGATAATGTCGTTCCCGTAAGGGATAGATCGTAATATCCAAAAATAGGGACTCCGGTTTATTCAGCGCAATCCGCATTGCCTTTTCGAACTCTACGGGACGTGCCTTCGCGATCGCAATCGGACTGAACCGCCGAAAACTCTTTAAAACGTCCGGCGTATCTTTTCCCGTACACATCTGTTTCAAATGCTTCTCCAACGATTGAATCTTTTTATCGACAGAAAAATCTTCCGACCGGGACGCTTCGATCAGAGAGACGCGAATCCACTTTTCTTCCTGGGGAAATGCCATGCCAGCGATACCCCACGAGAGGCATATCCACAATGTGAGATGAACTGCTTTTTTCATCATCACCTCGCTAAGCCCGATTTCGAGAAAAATAACCGATGGGAGAATCGTTCTCTTTTATCACCGGGGTTTCTTCTGGTTCGTTCTCTTCTTCCGATAAGACTCCATACAAATCGTAACCCGCTTCGGGATTGACCTGAAAAAATGTCTCGCAATTGGAATAATCGGAATGAATCAGAGGGGCGGATTCTATTCCGTCTTCGATTGGAGTTTGCATGAGAATTGGAATGTAACCGACCAACACCAGGGTCATGACGATTGCCGCCTGCCATTGCCAGGATAATCCCCATAAATACCGGAGGGGATTTTGGAAGGCGGACTTTTCCACTTCCGGTGGGGAAAACGATCGCAAATGCCGAACGAGACTGGCGTCGAACGCCGCTTCCTCCTCCGGAGTGAGGCGGAGTTGGACCGTTTCCCGCAAAAGATCGGAAGCCGCCTTCATGCGGGAGAACGATTCCCGGTATTCCGGCTCCCGATCCAGCCGCGACTCTACCTCCCGGCGTTCCTTCGGTGAGAGTTCGCCATCCAGGTAACGGGAAAGGTATTCGTCCTCCTGAAGATGCCTTGCGTTCCATTCACTCATGATCGTTTCCAGTTCTGGAGCGGTTCTCAAGAGTTTGTGCGTTAATCTCACGTTCCACCTTCGAAAAAGCCAATCATTTCTGTCTTTTTCGAAACGCGAATCGGAACGTAATGATGAGAACCGCTCTTGGCGTTTTTGGGAACTTCTTTTCTTCTTAAGCGATCTCTTCGATCCATTCGTTGAGTTCGCCGGCCAGCATACGCCGGGCATGAAAAAGCCGCGACATCACCGTTCCTTCACGACATTGGAGTATTTCGGATATCTCTTTATAACTCAAACCGCCCAACTCGCGCAACAAGAGTACCTGTTTGTGCTTTTCGGGTAAGGTGTCGATCGCCTCTTTCACCCTCCGGTCCCGCTCCGCCGATTCGGCCGCCTGAGAAGGATCGCTGGAACAATCGGGAATATCGAATTCCTGTCCCTCTTCGTTCCAGGCGTCCAGGCTAACGGCGGCGGTGCGTTTGCGGCTGCGCAGCCGATCCTTGCAATGATTGATCGTAATCCGGTACAGCCAGGTATAGATGGATGATTCGTTTTTAAACGACCGGATTTTTCGGTAGGTCTTTAAAAAAACCTCCTGCACGGCGTCGAGGGATTCTTCCTTATCGTGAAGGTATCCATACGCCACCTGGATCAGCGAATTTCGATACGTCCGCACAACCGCGGCGAACGCCTCTTGATCGCCCTCCTGCGCCCGTCGAATCAACTCTCGTTCGTCCATCTTCTTTTCTGCCCGCTTGTTGGACGGAGCGGTCAACGTCTTTATTCACCCGGCTGGCCTTCCCGGATAGAAGGATCAATCAAAACTATTGGGTTGTGTTGAATCGATAAAGCCCCCCATCGATTCAACCGCGCCGATTTATGACGCCATTTTCCTGTCGATCCCTCTCTTTTTCAAGCATCCTTCCCAATCGGCCTCTCTTGCGCCGGGACGATTTTTTCTTTAAAAAATCGGCTTATAGCATCATTTCCTGGCATTTCCTGCTCTTTTTGTTCGATTCAGCCCCTGCCATGTTTCCAAGGAACGGCCGGATCGATCAATATTGTTCAAGTGGACAAAGATTTGGACGAAAACTATTTCTGTTCCAGAATGGGTTTAGCCCATGATTTTTTCAAAAAAATAGGATATAAATACTTTGGGCGTTCAAAAAAAATCGACGCCAGGAAGAAAACATGTTGTTTTTCTTCTTGCCAGAATGTTATCCTAACTGTAATATATATGAATCGGGTTGGCAATTGGCAGTGAGAAGAGCCTGAAGATGCGCTTTTGGAAGGAAAATCGACGCATATCCTGTTTTATGTAGTACTTGTGTGAATTTTCTCTTGACACCTGAAAGCGTTCTTCATATACTGCTGGAGACTTGATTTAGGTGTACATCGCCCATCGTGGCCTGGTTAGGGTTTGCGAACGGGGAGAGAATAGAGTTTTTTATCCGTTTAATTCTAGGTTTACGTGGTCTTTGAGTGAT
>CAZFOX010000323.1:4487-6149 GCA_964520565.1 uncultured bacterium
GTCGTGCCCGTCGCTTGGAATTACAGGCTTTCGGGATAGTGAGGGAATAAGAAAAACAACGAGCTCCAAGGAGGTCGAAATGGCCCTGAAGAGGCTGCTGCTTAGCATCTGTGTGCTTTCAGTGGGATTGGCGAATGTTGCGGTTGCTCAACTGCAAACAACCTCCGCCAACCAGGATGGGATCTTTATCATGGATGCGATCGGGAGGGCATTCAGCGCTCCCCTGGATGGCAACAATATCGGTCCCATCTTATTCAAGGAACTGGAAGCCACATCGCAACAGTTCAACTTTACCATTCCCATCGTTCAAGATGTGGAATTAGTGGGCGATCCGGAGGGTTCTCCCAAAGGCGCTTACGTTCTCGACATTTACGGCGGCCAATTCGCCCTCAATGTGTCCAACTACGTAACGGCCGCCGATTCCCCCCGTATCCCGGAACCCCGGCCGGATGGAATTGGCAAATTCGCGCCAACTCCCAAATTCGCCATTCCTCCTTATTGGGGATTTGATGTGGCCGAGGATTTGGAAATCGCACCCGACTGGCGCGATGTGACGAACGGATACCGTGGCTACTTTATCTTGGACGCGGACGGCGTCGTTCATGCCGTCGGCGACACCAACCTGCCGCAATACGTCTATTTCGCCGCCAATTCGACCGATATTGCCAGCGCGACCTTCCAGTACGTTCTCTATCCTGAAACTATCGATGTAAGCGGCTCTTCTGTCACACCGGAAAACCTTCTGAACCAAGGACCCATCAGCTATCCGGTCAACAAACCTTTCGCTTCCAACGCGGTCGATAGCGTTACTCCAATCTTCACCTACTTCGGCCTTGGTTCGGATATCGCTCGCGACCTCGAAGTTTCCGTCGAATACAAGAGCTTGACCATGCCTTCCGCTTCCGTTCCGGGCACGATAGAAAATCGCACCATCGCCCGGACGAACGGTTACTATATCCTCGACGGCTGGGGAGCGGTTCACACATGCCGCCTTCCGCTGGATTTCGACGTAAATAATGATGGAAAGATTATTTACGAACAGGATGTAATCGGTGCGGATGGCACATTCAATCCCCTATTCGGCGCACCGATCAATAATACGGTTCTTGCACCACCCTGGCTGTCCGACAAGGCGAATCTGCCTTACTTTGGAGCCGATTTTGCCGTCGATCTCGAAATTACACCCAGCGGCAAGGGATTTTACCTGCTCGACTCGTACGGCGCGGTCCACACCATAGGCGACGCCCGTAAAACACTCTTCCCGCCCAAAGAAGTCAATGGCGAATTGGTTGCAGCCGAGCAAACCACCCCCTATTTCGGATTCCCGGTAGCCCGCGATCTCGCTCTGGTTCCCAACCAAGCCAACCCCGATCTGGGGCTTCCAGCCAATTCCAGCACTGTGGGATATCTCGTTCTGGATGCCTTTGGAACCGTGCATAAAGCTGGCTCGGCGGAAACCTATCAGGTGAGCGAAAAGGGTAACAACGGCGGACACGTCTCTCTCTTCTCGCTGCTCTTCAAATCCGTCGAAATATCCCCGGTTTGGTTACCCAGCCAGTCGCCGATTAAAGAGTTTGTGGTTGGCTCGAGCGCGTACGATCGTTCGGTGTCCCCAAACTTCCGCGATGTCACCGTACAGTACTACAACATCGTCACTTCGGC
>CAZFOX010000324.1:0-6132 GCA_964520565.1 uncultured bacterium
TGACCAGGAGTACCGGGGTTTCCTTATAATCGCCCGATCCAAATACAAAATTCGGACCGCTTTGGTCGACCGGAATTTTCCATTCGCAGGAGAGACGGTCGATAAAATCAAACCCGACATTATGCCGGGTTTGCCGGTATCGTTCTCCCGGATTTCCCAAGCCGATGATACACCACACGATGATCCAATCAGCTTTCGGATTCTGTCTTGCCTTCGGCCGCCTCGCCCGGCGCACCTTCCGTGGCTGCCGCTTCGGCCGCTACTGCGCTCGGTGCGGCTTCGATCTTCGGAGCGGCTACCATGACCAGGGCGCGTTCGCCAACGGTTAGAATCGTGTATTTTGGATTTGGGGGAATGTCGGATACGTGAAGCGAATGCCCGATTTCAATCGCACTTACATCGATCTCTATCGCGCTGGGGATTTCCAGCGGCAAGCATTCAATTTCCACTTCACGCGTCGGCTGTTCTAAAATACCGCCTTCCCGAACGCCTTTCGGTGTGCCGACCGCGTGAACGGGAACCGTTGTCTTGATGGGACGATCGACAGATACGCGCCGAAAGTCCAGGTGTTCCAGGCTTCCGGTCAGTGGATCGTGCTGAGTTTCACGCACCAGCGCCAGGGTAACGCCGGTTTCTCCTGTCACGCTGACGTTTACGAGAATATTTTCGTTGTCCCCACCGGAATGCAGGGCTTTTTCGATGGTGTGCCGATCGACCGAAATCGCTAGAGGATCGCGGCCTTCTCCATAAATGATCCCTGGAATTCTGCCTTCACGCCGTAACGATCGAGCGCCGCCTTTTCCGGACACTTCTCGTTTTGCCACTTCTAAATCAACCAGTTTCATCGTCTATCTCCTGACGGATATTAGGTGTTTCGGTTTCAATTACTTCTTTCCGGCTTCTGTTGGGCATAGACCACTTCGCCGTGTTGCAGATTGGCGAAGGGACCAATACTCATTCCCGGAGGGATATGGCATCCCCGCAAATAGGAACTGTTGACGATACATCGTTCGCCGATTTCGCAGTCAATAATTTGGGTTAATGGCCCGATCTGGCTGCCTTCGCCGATCACCGATTTTCCATATATATGAGTATTCGGTTCCACAATAGTGTCAATCCCGATCTTCACACTATCGTCGATGAAGGTGCTGGATGGATCGACAATGGTCACTCCGGATAGCATCAACCGGTCTAATATCCGGTCGCGCATGATCCGCTCCGCCTTGGCAAACTGGACGCGATTGTTGATACCCATCGTTTCGGAGGGGATTTTTGTCACATACGCTTCCACGCGTTTTTTTTCCGAAACCATGATCTGGATCACATCGGTCAGGTAATACTCGCCCTGTTCGTTGTTCGGCTCCACCTTCTGCAGGGCCTCGAACAGGTCGTGGCAATCAAATACGTAGGTTCCGGTATTGACTTCATTAATTTTTTTCTCGTAGATGTTGGCGTCTTTATCCTCGACAATCCGCAAAACGGTATTGTCCTGATGCCGGAGAATTCGCCCGTATCCGTCCGGTTTTTTCATTCGGGTGGTCAAGACCGTGGCCGACGAGTCCTGATGGCGATGGCGTTCAATGAGTTTTTCCACGGTTTCCCGGGTTAATAGGGGTGCATCGCCGACCAGAACGAGAACGTCGCCGTTGTTTTTTTCAAATAGATGGCGCGTGGTCATGACCGCATGACCGGTTCCCAGCCGCTTATCCTGAATCGCGAAATCGACTGTGAAATCCTTTAATGCGGTTTTCATCATGTCGCCGGCGAAACCAATGACAACCACCTGTTTTGCATCGACCAATCCTTCGATCGTTCTCAAAATATGAACAATCATCGGACGTCCGCAAATACGATGCAGCGATTTGGGCACCTGCGATCGTAAACGAGTGCCATCGCCGGCGGCAAGAATGATCGAAGACAAGGGTTTTGTTGCCATGTTGATCCTGTTTGTGTTAGGAATGGAGAATTCCGGCTATATACAGAAAAACAGCCTGAGGGAGATTCCCACGGCCTGAGGTTCTTCCAACGGCATAGCGTTAAATATTTGCCGCATCCTCTTTTATCGTCAAGGGGTAAGTCGCATCGCCGCTTCTTTCCTTACTCGTCTCCCGGACGGTTCTGAATAAGTTGACATAGCATCTCCGCCGTTTTACTTCCACCATCCATAGCAGGCCGGTGATTCGGCTCGCCCGTCTTCCACAAGTCTGTTTTGAAGAACTCCCGTAAAAATCCCCAATCTCCTGAAAAGAAACGATCCTCGGAAATGGGGATAATTGGAATCCATTGTGCGGCTTCCCGAACCAGGATGTCGTGTTCTCTGAAATCCCGGCGTGGTGGAAAGGCGATGGGAGTTCGATGGGCGATACACTCCGTTACGATTCCATATCCCATTTTCGTAATCGCTAAATCGCTGGCTTGAATGATGTCGGGATGGTGGATTTTTTGGGGATGAAGAAACCGGACATTGGGTGGACCCGTTAATTGTTCATTGAAAGTCAGGAATGTAATATCCTCAAAAGACTCAAGATAATCGACTCGAATCTTGTCGAAACCGATTCCTCCAAACGATAGGACGACTACTTTATCTTCCGGCTCAAGACCCAGCTTGAAGCGGGCTTCCTGCCGGTTAAGCCGGGCATGGCGGACAATTAACGGAACGTCGATCACTCGGGGAAAGACAGATAGGTCTCCCGCCAAAGGTGTACTGATTAGTAACGTTGTTTGGCGGTAATAATCGGCGATTCGATCGATTAATTCCTGGAATTGAGGCTTGTATGATAAAAAATCGGCAAAAATCCAGTCCCAACTGAAATTGGCGACGATCGCCGAAGGGATACCGGCCTTTTGAGCGGCGGCTATTGTAAAAGGGGAAATATCTCCTATGGCCAGTTTAACTTTTTCCCGGCGAAGGCGATCGCTTTCTTCCCCGGCCAGCCGGGGATATTCGTCGAGAAGATTCTGCCAAAAACGGAATGTCTCCTCTACATCGTTCTGAAGGCAATTTTTTTGAATGATTCCGGCGTCGTGTTGAAATGCGCGATACGTAAAACGGCGTTGAATCGATTGCTCAAATAACCAGCGTGGTGTGGTTGTAACGATTTCCACATCCAACCATTCCGGCAAATGATTGATAACCTCTATCGCGCGGGTGGAGTGTCCAAAACCGTGTGAACTAATGTAATAATTAATTTTCATCATGGATGGCATTCTTCCTGTCGCCAGGTTGGCCTCGCTAACTGTATGGGAATCGAACTGAAGAACGGTTCAATTGTCAACCGGAAGGATTGTGCGATAGGGATTTTCTTCCTTCATGTCGGGATATCGCAGGACGTTACCAAATCGATCGACGGCTTCGATGGCATACATCGCTCCTTCGTTCGGAAGCAGAAACATGCCTTGAAATAATTCTCCCGATCCATCCATTGGAGCTTTGTTCCATGATTCATTGGATGGGAAAGGTTTCCACCAAAGAAATGCATAATCGATACCCGAGGGATCAGCGAGTCGCGCCGTGATGACTACTCGTTCACCAGTACCGGTTCGGGCGCATTCAATATTCGTGCACATCGGGGGCAGTTTGTCATCGGTGACGATGATGGAGAACGGCGCCTGTCCTTCGGGAATGATCCATCCCTCGGCTGTAGGTTGCCTCTCTCCTAGAAAGAAATACTGAAAAAATCCTTCTTTCAGAACGTTGGGTGTGATTTCTGTATAATACACGCCTTCCAGTTGGGTTTTTCCCATGGGATATCGCGCCATTTCGCCCCGTTGGTTCTGATACTGCACGTACAAAGAATCCACTTGGATGGGAGGCGGGATCGAGAGAGTCAAAAGGGCGGGCTGGTTGGGAGTGATTTTCGTTAAGGGGAAATGACCGCTGACGGTAGGCCATTCGCTTTGATGGAGCCAGGCATTGTAAAGTTGCGTGATCCATTTTTGATCTTCCTCGATCGGAGCGGAAAGCGATTTCCAATGGAATCGGTTATCCTGATTTCGGAGAATTTCGTGGAGCGGCCGATAATGCAAAGAGGTCAATTCCTGCACGTCCTCCCAGTAGGACTGACAACCGGCCAATGTCTCCGAAGCAATCGCCAGCGAGGGGATATCGCCGGTTCGGGTATAAATTCCCAATTGAATGGCCGCCGCTGCCTGATCGCGCCAGAATTGTCCCAAAGCGGCCAGAATCTGGAAATCGATTAACCAGGAATTCCATTCCTTGAACAGATTCCGGTCTCCGGTTTCCAACCCCGGTTGTTCCTGAACGAATTCAGCCAATGAATCGCCCGCTTGCCGTGCATAGACGACCGATTCGCTCGCGGCGGTTACCGCTTCGCTTAAAATGGCGAGTGGGGAATAACGGCCATCTCGTCTGCCCGTAACTTGGACATCGATTTCATCGGTGATCGAGCGGATCGTGAACGCATCCAATGGTTGCAGGCGGGCAACCTCTTCCAGGCGCAAGGGCGGTTCGAACTCCGGCGCAAAATCCCGAAGACTCGGTCCCCGGAAACAGGTAGCGGCATAAGCGGGGATTACCTGGCTGGCAAGCCGAAGGGCATTGAACAACAGGTGCCCGGCTTTCTCTCCAAAATGGTGCTGGAACTTTTTTTCAAAATAGGACGATGGCAGATCAAGATCATAGGCCTGCCGCCCCCACAGGAGATACCAATACCAATCCCGTTCATAAGTCCAATCGTAATAACGAAGATCGGAACGAATCGGATTGGTGTAGGCATCGGCGTGAGGCATATAAGTGGAAAACGTTTGCAGGACAAATCCGTTCGCTCCCGTAAAAAGGGAATTGGATAACGTTCGATGGATAAAGACCGGATCGCCCCACGGGAAAATGCGGTGCGTTCCATTAAAGGGAATCTGGAACAATACGCCATAACGGCGCGATTTCTGGAAATAGTTGAGATAAGAATAGCTGCTCCAATCTTTCATTCGGCCACCGGATACGGGATAGGGCAATCCCAGATGATCGCCGTTGAATTTCAACTCCAGCACGATTCGATCCGGGTGGCTTTCCACCAGCCGGTTCACCTGCAAGGGATCGAGTCCCACTGTTTGCATCAAAAAAGTGGGTTTTCTCTCACTTTGGCCGATTGCTTTGAGATAGGTGTTTTGGTAAAACTCCACGGGGTATTTCGAATCGTCCACCATAAGCCCCAGTCCGTCCAGCGCCGGGCAATCCTGAAGCAATTGATTGAGTGCTTCCGCTATAACCGGTTCCAGGGTATTTCGTTGATTGTCCTTGGCTTGCACGCCGCCCCAATCCAGCCCGGAGTTAACCAGGGAGACCGTCAATCCATGATTGTGGGCACCTTCGGCGATGCGGCGAAGCGATTGGATGTTGCGGGAGGCCTCGGCATCGCTCAATCCCGCCCGGGGAGAAAGATAAGGCAGGATATTGCCGAATTCCCCGGTCAATAGATCGTAGACACCTTGTATCTCCAGGTAATTGAATCGGTTACGAGATAGTGTATCCAGGAATCCTTTCCAGAATGTCTCGGAATGAAACCACGAATAAGTATCTTCGATCGCCTGCCGGTGCACCATGATCTGGATCCCCCGATTGGGGATCGAAGGGGTTTGAACGGTATCCTTGACTCGTTGAACGACAGGAATGGAAAGGGTTTGATCGATCTGTTCGGCCAGTTCGTACGCGGCGTACATTGCTCCGACGGCGTCGCTCCCCATGGCCATAAGCCGAAGATCGCCGCCATCATCCTCTTTTTTAACGGCAAACGCTTCCGGTTCGTTTGGGATGAGTCCGATCAACTTGTCTGTTTCCAAAGGCGTTCCCGATGCCGTTTCAAACTGCATGACGGTGATTTTCAAATCGGCAGCCGTTTCTCCCAGCCTTCCCGAACCCAGACTTCGCCTTACTACCCAACCTTGCCGGTTCAGAACGCGTTCCAATTCCTGAATACCGGTCAAAATGGGCCCTGGTGGATTCTCTCGCGGACAATAAATGGAAACGGTTGCCGCCAGAACCGTCGAGGATGTACACGACACCCAGCATAAAAGAACGGACAACCGCACGATCCAGGAACGGATACGGCTCATCGATCTCCTCGCCAGTACAAATTGGATTCCGCCTGTCCTATCATACAATCAAAATGATCCTTT
>CAZFOX010000325.1:0-6131 GCA_964520565.1 uncultured bacterium
AGGAGTAGTGCCCGTTGTTCCCAGCGCGATAGAAAGATTGGATTCCTCGATGGGGATGTTAAAAACATCGCGGCAGAACGAGCGAAAATGTTCGATACCCGCCGAACGGGTGGATTTATAATTATCTAAAAGCCATACGCTGGCGGCGTTGAGAGAGTGCGTCAAAGCATACAACATGGAAACCGAATAGTAGTATTTGTTATAGAAGTTTTTGGGAGTCCAACCGGCCCAATATTCTTTGGGTTCGTCCTTTAAGGTTGAGGCCAGGGTCCATTTTTTTTCTTTGTCGGCAAGGGCGGCGGTATACAAGAGTGGCTTGAACGCGCTACCGGGTTGCAGGGTGGAGGCTTGAATGCTCCGGATGAATTGTCCGCCGTTTTTCCTGTCGTTGAAGTCGTATCCTCCAACCTGGGCGAGGACTTCTCCTGTTGATGGCCGAACCGCAATTAAGGCACCTTGGACGTATTCATCTTTTGCGATCTGAAATTGAATCGCATCGCCTTCCTGGAAGGATTTCACCCGGAGGAAATACCCCTTGTGCAGGAGATCGAACTCGTCCAACCAGGTATTTTCCGGATTGATTTGAACCGTGAAGGGTCCCTGGCCGCCCTTCACATTGGGGATCGATATCCGGATTGTCGATTCCTGGGGATTATAGTCTTCTACGATTCGCGCATCGTATTCCGCATTGACTTTTAGAGTGGATTCTCCAGGGATATTAGCGCCCTGGTAACCGGGGACTCCCCAATCTTTTCCTCCCTGAGTACGCCGTGCATGTTCGTGCTGGACAATGCCTCGGCGCAAGGCGTTTTCCGCCGCTTGTTGGATTCCCACCTGCAAGGTCGATTCGATGTCGATTCCCTGACCGTAAATATTGATGGGAGTGTTGTCTGGCGTTCGAAATGTATTATCAAGGAACTGACGCCGCACGGCTTCAGAAAAATAGGGGTAGACGGCGATTTGAGAGCGGCTGACGCCCTTGGTGCTTAATTGAAACGGTTCCTGGATGGCGCGATCGCATTCTTCCTGGGAAATATATCCCTTGCGCAGCATGGCCTTGAGTACCAATTCAGTGCGCTTTTGAGCGGCCTTCGAATTTTTAGTAGGCGAATACGCGTTGGGACGCTGTTGCATTCCGGCGAATAAGGCGCATTCTTTCAAACTTAATTCGGGAACTTCCTTGTTGAAATAATATTCCGCGGCCGCTGCGATGCCGTAAATATTTCCCCCCATAAAAACCTGGTTGAGATAAAATTCGAGAATTTCTTGTTTTGTAAAACGTTTTTCAATCTGGAGGGCCAGAATAATCTCGTAGATTTTTTGAGAAAAAGATTTTAAAGACATTTCAGGGACTTCATAATCTAGTAGTTGATTTTTTATCAAATCCTCTGCCAATTGCATGGTGATCGTACTGCCACCTTGCCGTAAGTTACCGTTTTTAATATCTTTATATGCAGCACGGATGAATCCTCGGGGGCTGATTCCCGGATGAGAGTAAAATTCGTTGTCTTCGATGGCCAGCAGCGCGTCGATCATGTTCTGAGGAATATCGGATAAGGGAACCAGTTTGCGGTTTTGTCCGTCGGCGAAGAAATCGGCAATCAGTTGCGGTGGATCATCGGCGGAGAAAAGGCGGGAAAGCATTCGAGGCCGGTAGTTGTCCAGATAACTGATCGGTGTCATCTGATCGAGATGTTGGTTTAAGAAACCGACACCCAGTCCAACCAAAACGCCGATCCAGACAATGAGGACGCCGAGTGTAAGAAAGAAAAGAGTACGATAATAGTGCCTTTTTTTCCCTTTTGCGGAAACGGTCCTCGAAGGTTCTTTATTTGCGGTTTTCTTTTGCTCCGGGACTTGGAAAGCAGGCAGTTGAATCCTTTCCGTTTTCAGATCGGGGAGAGGATTCCGGCCGTTTGGTTTTGAAGATGAATCAATATTCTTCATGGTTTTTGGGGCTCTAATTCTTCAATTCTTCGACGCCCGATCGCTTCATTATATTCAAATTACTCCGAACCGGTTATGGATAGCAATACTTTTTTCGCGCCGGGCCGGCGGGCAATGTCCCAGGCGGATAAAGCCTCCTCCAGGGGGTATATCCCTTCGATTAGAGAATCGATGGGAAGAGTGCCACGGCGGAGCAGGGAAATTGCGGGAGCGAATCGCCCGCATCGGGAGCCAATGACGCGAATTTCGTCAATCACCAGAGGAGTCAAATCCAGCGGTTCGGAGTGAGCCATTGTGCTTTTTAAGACGATGGCGCCTCGGGGTTTCACCAGATGCATGGCCTGGCACAGACCGGACGATGCGCCCGTCGCTTCGATGACGATATCCCAGGATTTTTGAGAAGATGGGGAGATATCTTTTTCCAGGCACGTCGCGATTCGATCGCCAACCAAAACCAGTTTATCCGAATGATGGCCGATTAGAAGCGTTTCTCCTTCGTGCCGATGCGAAAAAACCATCGCCGTCAGCAATCCTAATTTTCCATCGCCCAGAATACAGACTCGATCGGTGGGTTGTATGAGAATTTGTTCAAATATTTCCAGAACAGCTGCGAGCGGCTCTGTGAAGACGGCGTGGCGGTCGGGGATTTCATCGGGTACCGGGAGAAGGTTTTGCTCCGGCAAGGTAAGCCAGGGAGCCATGCACCCGTCGCGTTGGAAAATCCCCAATGTTGTTCGATTGGGGCAATGCCGTTCCAATCCCTGCCGGCAATAGTAACATTCACCACAGCCTGCATTAATTTCTCCGACCACACGGGTTCCCGCAGGCCAGGAACCGGTTGGGATTGGAATTTCACCGACAAATTCATGGCCCAGTATCCCGTTGAATCCCATATATCCCCGGACGATTTCCAGATCGGTACGGCAGATACCCGCCATTTTCACACGTACGAGGACTTCTCCGAAACGGGGAGATGGGATGGGGTATCGATCGAGTATCTGTAATCCATCCGGGCCGTAGTGAATCGCTTTCATCATGGTTGTAACCAAAGAAATCCTTAAAAAAATACGAGATAGTATGGCATTATACGGTCTCGGCGGATATTATATTCGAATATACTTGTTTGTTAAAACATGGATGGGATAAAAACGGACTTTTACGCTTATGTTGATTCATTGGGATTTTTACCAATCCGTGACGATTCTCCGGTTTGAATTGGAGGAATTACGCGATCCGGAACCCCTTCGAAATGCGATTTCTCTCCATTTACAAGAGGGACGTAAAGATTTTCTGTTCGATCTGGAAAATATCGTATATATCAGCAGTTCGGTTCTGGGGTTATTTATCACTTTATATAAGGACTTAAAAGAGCAGGGGGGACGTCTCAAACTGGTTAACGCCCAACCGAGTGTGACCAATTTATTTGAAATCACCCGGCTGGATAAGATTCTGGAGATGTATAACGATCGTAACGTCGCCCTTCAATCCTTTGATTGATTGCTTTTCATTGATTGGCCCTCTGTTTTCTACATCCGAACGTCAAGGAAAAGAGGCTTTCCACACTGTGGAAAGCCTCTTTCGATGTATGAATAAGCCGGTTCTTGAATTTAGTTCAAAAAATCGCGTATTTCCCGGGCGCGGAGTGGATGGCGTAATTTTCGAATCGCCCGCTGTTCGATTTGACGAACCCGCTCCCGTGTAATACCAAAGCGTTTTCCGATATCGCCGAGCTTCCATACTTTCCCATCGGACATCAGGCCGTACCGCAGACGAAGAATAGTCTCTTCCCGTTCGGAAAGCTGCCCGAGGATTTCTTCGATTCGAACCCGCAATACTCGCCGGGTTAATTTGGATTCGGGCGAGACGGCCTTGGTGTCGGTAATCAATTCGCCGATGGTGGTTTCGCGGTCGTCGCGGATGGGCGTTTCCAGCGAAAGGGGATCCTGCTGCCAGCCCATCAAATCGGAGATGCGATTCTCGTCCATGCCCAGGTGATCGGCCAGTTCGTGAAGAGAAGGTTCCCGGCCCAGATCCTGAGTCAACTTGGTGTTTGCGCGATCCACGACGGCGATTTCATCCGTCACACCGGTTGGGAGGCGGATCGTGCGCCGTTGTTGCTTGACGGCGCGCGAAATGCTTTGGCGAATCCACCAGACGGAATAGGTGCTGAATTTGGTACCGCGTTGATAGTCGAACTTGTCTACCGCACGGGTCAGACCCAGGTTTCCTTCCTGGATCAGGTCGAGCATGGGGACGCCGCAATGCCGATATCGTTTGGCGACGGATACAACCAGGCGCAGGTTTCCACGAATCATGGCCTGCCGGGCGTCGCGGATAAACAGTAAACCTTGAACGGCGGTACGGTAGCAATCGCGAATCCGGGAAAATGGATCGTCCATTTCCCTCGCCAGCAGCTTTCTCTCTTTTGGATTGGCGTCCCGGTACTGCTGATAGACCGTCCGCAGGCGTTTGGCCATTTTCCAAAGGACGCTGACATCCAAATCCATGTCGTTGATCAGACCCGTCCATTTTTGATAGCGGTTTTCCAATTGACGCGGGCTCAGTTTTTCCGAGTCCTCTTCCTTGAAGCCAATATGAAGGAAGCGAATTTTCCGCTTGAGTTCTTTGATCTCTTTCGCCAATTCGGTTTTTCGGCGGGTGCGGCCTGCATCCGGATTGCGGAACGTGGTATGAGCGGACCGGCGGCCACTTTCGAGATCGTCGACAATCTCTTCCAGTTCTCGGAGGACGACCCGCGAACGAGATAATCCCTGGGCCAGGAGTTGGCGTCCCCGTTCCATATCGCTGTAAATTTTCAGTTCTTCTTCACGGGTAAGCAGGGAATAGTTACCGATCTCGCGCAGATATTCTTTAACAGGGTTGTACGAAGAGCGTTCGCTCGTCCGGGAACGGCGAACGCCGACGGTTTTTTCTTCGGATCCTTCTTTAGCATCCTCATCGGCCAAAAGAGGTTCGATCGGATCTTCTTCTGACAGATCCACGCCGCTGACTCGTTCTTCCATGTCATCTACGTTTGCGGTATACATGAGTGTCGCCTCACGATCCCAATTTGAGAATTGGATTTTAGATTTATATACAGCAATCGCTATACCACTTTTACTGAGGGGTTATTGATGAGTATGGATTGAAGTAAGGTTATATAAAACAATATGTTATGGTTTTTTTCCCGTATTGATACAATTATTATACTGTCCCATTTTGGGATTTTATCAGTAGTATCAGTCTCATTTTATTGTATAGTTATCAGTTTTGATGTAAAAAATTATAAAAAGGAACTGGATTTATTGAGGGGATAAAGAGAACGCAACGCGGTCTGTTGTTACACTGTAATGAATTGGGTTACAGGAAAGCGATTTCTTTTTTTTATTACAAAATTATTTATAATTACCAACACTGCACATATGAACTTAGGATTGTGTCTTTTTTCGCAATCCATGGACGCATTAATTTACGACATTCAGGGGAGATTGGTATGTCCCATCAGATAGGCATCGATTCCTTTGGCGGCCTGACGTCCTTCCCAGATCGCCCAGACGACGAGAGACGCACCCCGGCTCATATCGCCAGCGGAGAAAACGCCCGGCACGCCGGTCATATAATTCTCGTTGACTTTCACCGCGCCCCGTTCGTTGAATTCGACGCCCAGATCGGTCAATAGTCCTTCTTTGACCGGGCCAGTGAAACCCATCGCCAGAAAAACCAAGTCGGTTTCCAACTCGAATTCACTTCCGGGAACGTCAACGAAACGCATCCGTCCATTGGCATCGATTTGAGTTTCTACGCGAACCGCTTCAATCTTTTCGACATGCCCTTTTGAACCGACAAAGCGACGGGTGTTGATACTCCAGTCGCGGGTTCCCCCTTCCTCGTGGGATGTAGAGGTGCGAAGTATGAATGGCCAGTAGGGCCAGGGCATGGCGTCGGTGCGGCTAAGGGGCGGTTTGGGCATAATCTCGATCTGGGTAACGCTGCGCGCTCCATGCCGGTGCGACGTACCCACACAGTCCGCACCCGTATCGCCGCCGCCGATAACGACAACGCGTTTATCCTTGGCGGAGATAAACTGCCCGTCGGGAATCGGATCGCCCGCGACCCGGCGATTGTTGCCCGTCAGGAATTCCATAGCGAAATGAACGCCTTTCAGGTCGCGGCCTTCAATGGGC
>CAZFOX010000326.1:0-6105 GCA_964520565.1 uncultured bacterium
AAGAAATGCAAATTAACGGATTTTTTCTGCCGGACTCATCCTACTAGTAGGGATGAATTATCGAGAATCGATTCTTGAAGCGAGGAAGATACGACATGCAAAACAATGTGCAGAAGCAGCAACTCTCGGGGAAAATCGCCGCGGTAGTCGACGTTCGCAGTTTGGCGATGTATTGCAGGCGATTGGAGCGGGAACTGGATTCCGAGAAGAAACGAGCGGCGGAGAAAGAAGAAACCGCCTCAAGACTGACAACCGATCTGGGGAAAATCGTTCGCTATGCCAATCTGGGGAAACGGGAACTGGAACGAAAAAAGAACGAATCGCTATCCCGCTTGCGCGCTGTGGTTTATTCCACAGGCGAGTTAGACCGGTTGCAGACCGTGGAGCGAATGTTCGCGGATGACAATCTCGACCCCGAAGTAGTAATTCGTTTGCACGGAAGGATCGCCGACGAGTTCCATTCCCTCTATCCAACGCGTCCTCTTTCACGTCCCCACCTGGATGAGTCCGAATACCACGCGCGAAAAGAACGATGGAACGGATATCGGATTCAACCGTCCTCAACAAACCCTTCCAAGTCATGAACGTCAAAATTTGAAAAAGAGTATCCATTCTAAGGAGGAAACCTATGTCTCGAACGGTAGATAACCATGGAATCGGTGCTTTATACGCCACATTCCAAATACACAAAAGCGGTGAAGTGTACGACCTGGACGAAACACATCTCGGCCATGCCGTCTCTCTTTGCGGCAATCACGAAATCAACCTCGGCAGTGACGGTTCGATGTTGCTGGGACGCTTGGAACATGTCAACGGCAACCTGGCCACCGTGCAGATTCGGGGCGTTGTCCGGCTGGCGCTGAGCGCAGGGAAAACGGCTCCCAACGTTCGCAATGGAGTGGTGGTCGACGGCGCGGGCAAGGTGTATCAGGCTCCGGCGATTCCCGGAGGCACTGGCGATCCGGCGGGGGGCAATATCGCGCGCGGCACGACACTCTCCGTAATTGGAACCTCGGAATGCGACGTCCTGCTTTAGGCGGCGGATTGAATAGTCCGCCGGAATGAAATGAATGAAAAACGCCCATTCGCATCGCGAGTGGGCAGATAAGAAGCATAGGAGAAATCGATTATGTTTTTCCCGGAAGAAAAAATGAATGCGATTCCCGATGTTTTACAACGGGCGGCTGCGATCCCCTTGCATGAAGGAATGTATGCCGAAGCGGCTCAGCGGGGCTTGGATTTGACTGGATATCTGGAAAGTCTCGATCCTTCTCCCCGGGACGCCGAACTCGATGCCTTCGAGCGGCAACTGGCTTTGGCTGGAATTCGTGTGAGCGGCGACGACGCCGATATCATCGACCGCTTTTTTGCCTCGCAGGAAAGCGCCGTTTTGTTTCCCGAATTCGTCTCCCGTTCGGTACAGACGGGAATTGAGGATTTCAGCAAACTACGCAATATCCTGGCCGCCCGCGTGAAGATCGACGATAACACCTATAAAAGCATCTACATGGACGGGTCCGTTTATGGGACGGGGGAAAAATCGCTAGCCGTTGTTGGCGAAGGCGCGTCTCTCCCGGAAATCGAACTGAAAACTGCCGAGCATACCGTTCGCATCAGGAAATACGGCCGGTACCTTCAGGCGACCTACGAAGCCATTCGCCGCAAGCGCGCCAACGTGGTCGCTCTCTTTTTACGAAGCATCGGCGTGCAGATTCAACGCGACAAGTTCGTCGATGCGGTCGACGTGCTTGTGAACGGCGATGGGAACGGCAATGCCGCCCCGGAAATCGATACGGCCGTGGCCGGAACTCTTTCGTACGGCGACCTGGTCGGATTCGCGTTGTCGTTCGCTCCCTATCGCTTGGACGTCATGATCTGCAACAAAGCCACCGCCAGTTCTCTTCTCTGCATCGACGAAATCAGTGAACCTGCCGTCTCCGGGGGATTCCAAACCAACGGCGATAGCGTCCGTCTGTTCGGGGCCGATCTTCTGGTGGATGAATCCGTCGCCAGCCACCGCATTATCGGCCTGGATCGCCGTTTCGCGCTTCAGGAAGTTTACGAAACCGGCGTATTGACCGAAAGCGAGCGGTTGATCCGCCGCCAGATCGAGGGAACCGCTATCTCCGAAGTGGCGGGATTCGCCAAAGTCATCGCCGGCGCATGCAAAGTTCTCGACATCGGCGTGGCCTGACGCCTCTCCTTTCCGGGGGTGGATTCCTGGGGATATCCACCCCCCCTTACTTTTTTTGGAGGACAATCATGGCTTTTGTCACAGAAGAAGACGTCCGCAAAGAAACGAATCTGTACGATGGGGTGGAAATTTCCTCCGCTTTGATTCTTCACGGTATCGCTCAGGCGCACCAGGATATTCTCTACGAAACGATGTTAACTGAGGAAAGCAACGTATCGGGCGAAGTGAAAAATGCAGAAGTTCGCCTGGCGGTTTCGTATCTGTTTCGTCAGTTGGCGCTGGCTTCGACGGTTACCATTCGCGATTGGCGGGCTTCCGGCCTGCGAGTGGATGAAACGGGGCGACAGAAACGCTTGCTGGATCTCTCGGAAGAGTTATGGATAGAGGCATGGAGTCTCTTGTGTCCCTATCTGCGTGTCCCGCTGCCTGCATCGATGATTGTTACGAAGGGGGAAGGCGCATGATTAGCATCGGCGATTTTTCCTTTCCCCCAAGAACCACTACCGTTCAAGTGTACCTGATCGAAGCGAAAAGCAAGGTTCGCAAGGAAATCCGCATTCTATCCATGCTGGAGGAACCGGCGGACGAGTTGCAAAAAGCGGTAGAATCGTTCGACCGGGGTGAGGCTTCGCTATCGATTCATCCGGGCCGTTTCTACCAAGGCCGCCGCCGAAAACTTCATATCAATCCCACTCTGCCGCCACCCCTGGTGTGGGTGGATTTACTTGTTCTAACCAATGACCGCTATGAACGTAGCTCTTCTCTTCATACCCAGTCAAAATATGTATCGTTTGGACAGGCGGATTTCGAGTTGGACAATGCGGGTAATTGGGATGCACCTATCTCGATATCGATCCAACCCGCCGACCCGCTCCTGCGGGTCGAGATATTGTCGGGATCGGATCCATTTGTCATAAACCAATCTCTGACGAGTGGAAGCATTTTGGAAATCGATTCCGAAAACCGCCGGGTCGTGGTGGATGGGATCAATTGCTATTCATCCGCCAATAAAGAGTTTCCCCTTCTCATGCCCGGTTCCCATCTCGTGACGGTGCAGGTGGAACCCGCCGATGCAGAAGTCCTCTGTACGGTCCGGTATCGCGATTTTTGGATATAGCGCGATTTCTCAGATTCCCAGCGGTGGAAATGGAATCCGCCACAAGGAGGTTTTAAAGAATGTATTCGGAAATAGAAGAATCCCGGATCGAAGAAATCGCTCTGGCGACGACGGGCATTGTGCGCGAAAAACCCATGTTCGAAGAATCGCCGGTTGGCGAAGACGATTTAGAACGAATCAACCAATTTGCCGCCGCACCGTTGCGGCCCGAACAAGTATACGTGCGCAGTATGTATCTCTGTTCGTCGCAACCCTGCGTTTCGGACGGTTGCCAGTTTACCCGCGAAGCCTTGGAACAGATCGCCGAACGGGTGGCGGGATTATCGGTTCTCACAGGACACGATCGCGCTTCGCTGCCGTTGGCTCGGTTTTACAAAGCCCAGGTCGTCCAGCGCGATTTGGATGAGAACGGCGAACCGGTTTTCTTTGTTCGCGCCTGGTTCTATTGGTTGCGCGATACCACCGGAGCCCGCGACTTGCTGCTCAATATCGACGGCGGGATCTATCGCGAGGTCTCTCTGGCCTGGAAGTACGATTCCTGGCGCTGTTCCATTTGCCACACTCTCAACGGACTTTGTGGACATCGGGTTGGCTCGTTGTATAACGGACATCCCTGCTTTCGAATGATCGAACGAATCACCGATGTGCTCGAAGGATCGCTGGTCTACAAAAGCGCCGATAAAAATACCTTTTTAACCGGTGCTCGGGGGAACGGCGATCTTTCGGAAGAAGATCCCTTACTGGTGATCGGCGAGAAGGACGATCCACTATTCCCTCTTTTGGAACGCTCGGGCGCTCTTCTGGAACGCCGCGATCTCGCGGAATGGGGAGATTCGTTATCGCAGGGTGTGGATGCGCTTTGGATTCGCAACTCAAACCGGGACTTTATCCACCAAACCGCCGGAAACCTGCTGACGGAGAATGGCGTCTGTTTGGGGGAAATCGATTCCCGGGATTCAAGAGATTCTTCAAAAGCAGGGGAGATGATTTCCGTTATCCGCGTCGGCGAGTCGGCGATTGAAATGCAGCCATTGATCCTTCAGGAGGACGATCGTGACACAATATGGACGGTATGATCCCAAAAATTCTCACAACACGTCGGCACTGTTTTCCTACCAGGAAGTGCCGGTCACTTCGGTCAAGATCAATCGCTGGAATGGAAATCTGGCGGCGGCCTTCGAACTACTTCATCGAATTTGCAGTGCCCTGTTTACCCGCAATCGCCCTTCGGTGATCACTGCCGCCGGAAATGGAGCCCTGCGGATCGATCCCGCCGATCCTCCCGATATGACCGTACGGATTCAACCCGGGTGGGCCATGCTCGAGAATTCGTTCGCGGGTGTTTTGGATATGCTTTCAATTCCCGGTGAAGGCGTATTTCAACCTCCCTCTTCCGGCTCGCGGATCGACCTGATCGTACTGAGCGGCACTGGTGCGTTGCAAACGGTCGCTGGCGAAGCGTCCGTATCCCCCGAACCTCCCTCAACTCCACCCGACGCGGTTGTCCTGGCGCATGTTTTCCATCGGGCGGGAGCGGTACAAATTCTGGGCGAAGACAATGGAACGCAATCCTACATCATTGATGTCCGCCCGCGATTGGTGTTGGGTGAAGCGCACCATCATGGGCCGGATACCGTTCCCCCCGAAACGCCGGATGGCGTGCGGCGGCATTTTTCCCTGCAACATGCCTGCCGTTCCGGCAGCCTGGAAGTTTACGCCAACGGCGTTTTGCAACATAAAAATGTCGATTTTACGGAAGACCCAGACGGCCGGGGTTACACATTCACCTATTCCCCATTAGCCACATACAAGATTCAACATCGCTACCTCGTCGATCACGAAATTGAATGACGGATCGATCTTGTCTCACGAATTTCAAATGCAGAAAAAGGAAAGCTAAGATGAAATCGTTTCGAAATGGAATATACCTTTTGGTGTTATTAACCGACTTAACACTAACCGGTTTCGCACAAACCCGGATCGCCAAGGAACAGATCGAGGATGCCTTTCTATTGAAAACCGGCGGCATGGTGTACGGCGATGTCAACGCGGCGACATCGGCGTTGCGGGCTTCCACGCTGGCGCTGGCCGCGCCGGGAGAAATTTTCCAAATCTTCAAACAGGGAACTTCTGCGGTAATCCGCTCCAATGTGGATCTCTATCTCGATCCCACCGGTAATGGAACGGCGGGCGCCAAAATCATCCCGGTCACCGTCATGGAATTCCCCGATTTCCTTGGCGATAAAATCCGTCTTTACAGCCATACCTACACCATCGGTGTCTCGCCGTACGATCTCGACATCACGTCCGACCGGAATATCAAGTTTCATAGCGATACCGTTCCCGATTTGATGGTGATTTTGGGCGATCAGGGCGATGTACAGGCCAAACGGGATATCCAGGCGGGGCGCGATGTGATTTCCGGTGGGATTTTTAAATTCGCCGCCGATTCGGAGGGCGACAAACTGCGCTTGTTTGGAACACTCTATCGCCTTGCGGTCTCGTCCGGATCACTGGATTTTTACTCCGACACTCACTTCAAATGGCACACCGATTCCCACGCCAACGCCATGCAACTCAACGGCGATACGGGGCGGCTAACGCTGACTGGGCCGTTAAAACTGCCCGTTTATTCCTCGCTTCCCGCTGGCGAGACCGGCGACATGGCCTATCTCGATCATACCGATAACAGCCTGGATGGTGCGTATATCCGTTGTGCTACCGATTGGCAAAAATGCAACTGAAAAAGGAGGTTCGAAAAGAAATTATGAATGGTTCGGATGTGAAATACACC
>CAZFOX010000327.1:0-6099 GCA_964520565.1 uncultured bacterium
ATTTACCGTGGCGGAACCGGGCGCCTACACGTTCCGCATCCGCGATAAAGCGCTGAAAGAATACCCCCAATCCGGCGATTACCCCTTTGTCACCACCCAACCCAACCAGGAAATCTGGATCGTATTCGACCGGAATCAGTACGACGATCCATACGAACCGTCCGCCAATCTCGTTTTTGCCGTCGATAATGCCACCAAAACATCCTTAAACACCTGGGAATACGTGCAAATGGTGGGAGATTGGATGATCGATTTCGGGGGCGCGTCCGATTGGAACGCCGCCGATTATGGTTTCGCCGCTTTTGACGAAGGATTGGCTTCCGATGGCGACGCCGCCGCCGGCGATGGCGTTTTCGCCATTCGCCTGGAAACCACCGCTACAGCCACCAACAAACAGATGAAAGCGGTGGGAAAGCGGGAAGGACTCGGCGACTCCGACTGGGCGATTCAACTCGGCGGTCCCGGCGAAGGCATCACCTGGAACACCACGAACACCAACATGTCCTTTAGCTACACCCCGGGAACATATACTTTCCAGGTCGATACACTGACCGGCCGGGTTGGCGTGGGTACCACACCCCCCAAACGCCCCTCCCTGACCGCCCCGGTCAAGATCGAGGATTGGTCGCTGTTGGAGTGATAATTAGATTTCATAGCCGAATCGGCTGGGTTGATGCAACCCAGCCGATTCCCGTTTTTATCCTCAGACCGTTATTTTCGTGCATTCCTTATCGAGCCGCGCGATGGTTTGATGGCGGTAGGCCGCGATGGCCAGATGGCAGGGCGCGGCGGCGGTGTGCCCCACTTCGACAGGCGCGTTGGGCTCTTTGCGGTTGCGCAGGCACTCCAGCCAATTGACGATATGCGGCTCGGTTGGAAGCCCTTCCTCACTTTTATAAATGGGCGTCCGGTTTTCCACATCGCGCCAGAATTCCTTATACACGCGATAGCCGGTTTCCCCTTCGGCAAAGATCGGTTCGCCGATCACCAGCGTGCCCTTGGTTCCGTGGAAGGTAACCTTCCAGCCGTTGTCGAAACTGTTGTTGTACGAAAGAATCCACGACGCCGTAAACCCATCGTATTCATAACTGGCGCTGAACACATCCGGGCATTCACCGCCCAGAATATAAGAACCGCCCTGCATCGTCGCGGAACGGGGCGTTCCCTTCCCCATGAACCACTGGATCAGGTCCATCAGGTGCACGCCCTGGCCGGTGACCATCCCCCCCGAATAGTCCCAATACCAATTCCATTGCAGGGCCCGGCTGGGATCGAAAGGTCGCTTGGGCGCATTCCCAAGGAACACTTCCCAGTTGAATTCTCCCTCGACTTTCTCAACCTTGCCCAGGGGAGGAACGTTCCAATACCATTGCGCGCGCACCAGCGTGACATCGCCGAGCACGCCCTGATCCACCAGTTTCTTGGCCTCGATGCACATGGGAGCGCTGCGCCGCTGCATCCCGGCCTGCACAATTCGGTCGGTTTTCCGTACCGCTTCGATGATCCGCACGCCCTCTTCAACCGAGTAGGTCATCGGTTTTTCCACATATACGTCTTTTCCCGCCGCAACCGCGTCGATCACCTGCGTCCCATGTTGATGTTCGGGCGTGGCAATTACTACCGCGTCGATATCCTTCCGTTCCAATAACCGGCGATGATCGACAAACGGCTGGGCGCCTTCTCCGGCCATTTCCGCCCCTCGCATACGCTTCGGCTCGTGGGCGTCGCTCACGGCCACAAACTGCACGGCGGAATCGATCTCCTTCATCATGGCCATCAGATGGGTTCCCCGCCCTCCGCAACCGATCAAGGCCATATGGATTTTATCGTTGGCCGCCACGGAATTCCCCGCTTTAGGCATGGAAGCCGCCGCCGCCAATGCGATACCCGACCGGCCGGTTCGATGCAGAAAGTTCCTTCGATTTATTGCATTCGAGCTCATGGTTTCTCTCCTGGTTGACGATCCATTTATCGAAATCGTATCTGAAACATTCCCTAACAGATTTCTCTCAACCTACCATATTTCGATCCGGGGATTAAGTGGGAAACCGGTTTTACGCCGCCTCCATTCGGGTAGACAAGGAATCCGTCAATGCCGGGATCGCTTTATTAAACGTCCTATTCCGATTCCTTGTCATTCCAGTATACTGATAAAATAATCCAACCGTCACTCTCGGAAGGAGCGCCTGTGATGCAGTATCCCATCTGGGATGTTCCCCTGCTTGGAGGCGGGATGGTCATCGCCATCATCGCCATCGTCCACGTCACCGTCGCGCATTTTGCCGTCGGCGCTGGGTTGTTCGTCGCCATTACGGAAACCCGGGCGTTACGCCAAAACCGGCCGCTTCTGCTTCGCTTCCTTCGCGATTACACCCGGTTTCTGGTTCTGGTCTCGTTTGTCTTCGGCGCTTTGACCGGCGTGGGCATCTGGTTCTCCATCGCCCTGGTCAGCCCGGAAGCCACCTCCGCCCTGATTCACCAGTTCGTCTGGGGATGGGCGGCCGAATGGGTCTTCTTCCTCGTGGAAATCGCCGCCGGGTACGTTTACTATTACACCTGGGACCGCATGGATCCCCAAAAACACGTCATCGTGGGTTGGATCTACGCCATCAGCGCCTTCATGAGCCTGGTCATTATCAACGGCATCCTGACCTTCATGCTTACCCCCGGCCAATGGCTGGAAACCCAATCCTTCTGGGACGGCTTCTTCAATCCCACCTACTGGCCTTCCCTGGTCTTGCGCACCCTGAGTTGCTTGTCTCTGGCGGCCATTTTCGTAACGATTTCCGTAAACCTGGAAAAGAACTATACCCGCGAAGAACGCCACGAGGTCGTCACCGAAGGGGGACGCTGGCTCGTCCCGCTGGCCTTGATGATCCCCGTTTCCATCTGGTACTTCGCCCGGGTTCCCGACGAAGCGCGCGCTCTGGTCATGGGAAAAGCCATCCCCATGACGCTATTCCTGATGTTTGGCATGGTGGCCTCCACCCTGGTGGGGCTCTATGCCTATTTCGGACTCATACTTCGGAAACGCTACATTAATTTGGAAACCTCCATCCTCCTCGGGCTGATCGCCTTCATCGCCACCGGATCGATGGAATTCGTCCGCGAAGGGATCCGGAAACCCTACGTCATCAACGGGTACATGTACTCGAACGCCATTCAGGTAGAAGAAGTGGAAAGCCTGAACCAGAACGGCGTGCTTTCCTGGGCGCCCTGGACAGCGGTCGCCCTGGGAGCCAAAGATACCGCCTCGCTATCCACCGAACAACGCGGCATGGCTCTCTACCGTGCTCAGTGCTTGCGTTGCCACACCCTGGATGGTTTCAATGGAATAAAACCTTTAATCCACGGTTGGCCGGAAAGTTCTCTGCGCCATGCCCTCGACACTCTGCACACCGAACAATACTACATGCCGCCCTTCATCGGCACTTCTCAGGAGAAAGAAGACTTGCTGCTCTATCTCATCCAACTCAGCCGCGATCCCGCCGGGTCGGTCGCCCGGGAATCTCACCTGGAATCTTCATCCCAAAATCAGGAGGAACGCTCATGAACGCTTTGATTCCTCCTCCCGATTCGCTGGGCATTCCATCGCCGCCGATCATCTTCCAGAGCCTCAGTATCCTGACCTTCACCCTGCACGTCCTCTTTATGAATTACGTGCTGGGCGGAACGCTGATCGTCACCTTTCACGAATGGTTCTTCGGCCGCCAGGAAAACGCGGGACGCACCAATCACATTCTGATCCGCGTCATGCCGGTGGCGCTCTCCATGGCGGTTACCATGGGAGTGGCTCCCCTTCTGTTCGTTCAGGTGATTTACGGACAGTTCTTCTATATCGCCAACATCCTTATGGGTGCGTTCTGGCTTTCAATCGTCCTTCTGGTAATAGCGGCCTTTTACATGATCTATATTCTGATCGCCCGGCGGCCTGCCAGCGAACGCGCCAGCGGACTATCCAAATTGGGACTGGCCCTTAACAGTGCGATCTTCCTTCTAGTGGCGTTTATCTTCACCAACAACGCGATCCTTACCGAAAATCCCTCGTTCTGGCAGGATATCTATTCTGGCCAACGAGGAATCGTCGTCCCCGATCTGTTTCAACTCATTTCCCGTTATCTGCACAGTGTAATCGGAGCCGTGGCGGTGGCGGGTCTCTGGTGCGCCGCCATCGGGCACTATCAGATTCGCTTCCATCCCGACCGCGCCGAAACGGGTAAATGGATGGTTAAAACCGGTCTCCATTGGGCGGTGGCCGCCACCACGTTTGAAATCTTGAGCGGCTTTGTCTTTCTCTATTCCATCGGCATGGATCAAATCAGAGCCTTCATGGGGAATGGCATCTTATTCGTGGGTTGGAGCATCTCGCTGGTAACCACTTTCATTGCCCTGATCTGCATGATCATGGCAATGATGAAACCGGAAAACACCAAACTCCTGTGGGGTTCCATCGGCTTGATCGCCGTCACCCTCGTAGGCATGACGATGGGACGCCTTCTATTGCGGATCATTTCCCTGGAGAATTACATCCAGGAACTGACCGTCCGGCCCAGCCACTCCAGCCTGCTGCTGTTTTTATTGACTTTCATCGCCGGACTGGCGGTGCTAGTATACCTGATTCGGCTGGTATGGACGCTTCCGAACCCTAAGACAGAGGCATCATGACGATCTCACTGGAAAAGGCCATCAAATCGGCCATCGAATTTGAAAAGAAAATCAAAGAGATGTACGCGGAGGCAATCGTATCCGCCCAATCTCTCCAGGCCAAACGTTTCTTTAAAATGCTGTCACAGGATGAGGAGAGCCACCTTCAGTATCTCTATGCCAAATTAAAAGAATGGTCGCAAAACGGCAAGATACAACTAAGTAACCTGGTCAGTGCGGTTCCTGCGCAGGATATCATTCAAAAAAGCCTTCGAGGCAGCAAAACTCAACTCAAGATCGATAAACAGGTCGTTGTCGAAACCGATATGGACCTCCTCCGGAAAATCCACCGTGCGGAAGCGGAAACCTCTCATTTCTACACCGCGCTCATTCAACAAGTCAAAGAAAAAGATCGGCCCTTGTTCTCCCATTTCCTCCAAATCGAAGACGGTCACGAACGATACATCCATAACCAGATCGACGCGCTCGAACGCAACGGAACCTGGCTTTTACCCCAAGACGAATAATGACGTAAAGAAATACGAACCGTCAATCCCATTTCAAAATTTCAATCCGTCCGTTTTTCATAATGGGGACGATATCGGTCGTATCCATCTTCACGCATTTGATGAGGTCGCCGCCCAAACCAATCTTTTCCAGATACCGGCCATGATAGCATTGGCGTATCATCTCCGGTAGGCGTTCCCGGTAAACCTGGAATAAATCGATGGCCGTCCGGCCGGCATCCGTGATGGAATAATCCCATCCCGGCGGTTCCAAGAGACGGGTCAGCAAACCGCCCAGGCACACCGTATCTTCGAGGCAGTACTCCCCTTCCCGCCCGGAGACCACCCCCAGAATCCGCTCGGCTTCTCCGCCCATATTCCGCAGATATTTCGCCGCCGCGGAAAGATTGGCAAATGAAACAAGAAAAATTTCCCGCGCGCTCGATGAGGCCACCAGAGCCCGCGTTCCATTGGTAGTCAAATGAACAATCGTCTTACCGGAAACCTTCTCGGGAGTAAACTCCAAAGGCGAATTGCCCAAATCATATCCCTCCCGTTTGTATCCCTCTTTCTCGCCGGATAACAAAACGGGAACGCCCTGCTGCGATAATTCCCCATGTAGACGGCGCGCCTCTTCGTCGCGATCCTGGGGAAAAACCGCCCGCGCGCCATTGGCCAGGGCGGCAATCATGACCGTGGTCGCGCGGAGTACATCCGCCACCGCGACGACAGTACGGCTCAAATCCCGCTTCGGCAAATCCGCCCAATAAAACGCCACATCCAGCTGCATAAATAAACCTCGTCTCTCTCACTCGTTCCAGGTATCGCTCTACAATACAACCCGCATGGAAGTGCCTTCATCCACTTGCGGAGTCCGGCCGATTCAGTATACCCTTTCAACCAGTGAGATAAATACCCGGTATCCGTTGATTGAACCATGATCCCCATC
>CAZFOX010000328.1:0-6096 GCA_964520565.1 uncultured bacterium
AAACAAACAAAACTTTGTCGCCACCCGGTTGCCATGCGGATTGATAGTCCGGGGCGGAGTGGGTTGTGATCTGAGTCAAATTCAGCCCGTTGTTCGACATCAGCCAGATATCCCGGTTTCCTCCACGATCGGAGGTAAAGGTAATATAACGGCCTTGGGAAGAAAGTTGGGGATTTTCGTCCACCGATGGATCGTCAGTCAATTGTAAGGGATTTTCCTGTGTGGGACGTTTAATATAGATTTCTTTCTGTCCGGAGGAATCGGAAGAAAAGACGTAGGTTTGGCTCTCGCTCAAACGCCGGGCATTCACATTGGACGAGCCGAATTCGGATGTGTTGCCGTCGGGATGCGTGATGGTAGCGTGGACTTTGTAGCCCTTCGGAACGACACCGGAGGTGGAGAAATTCTTGAATCGCACGGGAGCGGTAGCAATGAGTTGTTCGCCTTCATCGGATGGATCGGCGTAAATTTCGACGAGACTGCCGTCGGGCGCATCGATACGGCCGATGAGATTGTTCACTTGATCCTCCATTACCTCAACTGTCGGCGCTTCGATGTTGTTATTGCCGCCTTGCAGTTTGATTCCCGATTGATAATTGGTTGTAATCAAATTTCGGGTGATTTGGTTGTAAAGAGAGGCGGCGCCATCGATCAGAATCCCGTTGAGAGCATTATGGAAAATGGTATTGAAACCGACGTAATTATGGTGAGATCCTTCTGTTATCCAAATACCGTTTTGATTGTTGTAGGAAATATTGTTTCCCGCGATCAACACATCGTGGATACCGCTTTGGAGTGCAATTCCATTTCCCAAATTACTGGAAATTCCATTTGTTTCTGTCAGGCCAATCAGATTGTTACGCAAAGCGGCCGTCGTATTTTTACCCTGCACGAGGATACCGTCTTTTTTATTGTTATATATGTAATTTGGATTCGGGTCTTTGCTGATTCCGATGTTGATATTCGTGCCGTTTTCCACTCGAATTCCCTCTTCGCCATTATTGAAGATCAGGCATCCCGAGACATAGACATTTTGCGTATCCTCGCCCTGAATCAATAGACCTTGTTTTGTATTGCTGATCAGTCGTACGTAAGAATTGAGAGAACCGATACTTACATTCTTGGTATTGAGTAGATGAATGCCGACTCCTCTCGTCATGATGGCTTTGTTAAACTGATTGACGTCATTGAGTATGATGGGATATCCTAACAGCGTAATATTTTCGCATCGATCGGCCAAAATGCCTGTCGCTCCATAACCGATACTGATCCGATCCAGATCGATGTTTTTCGATTCCTGCAGCAACAGACCGGCTTCCGACGATTCCACAATTCGAATCAATTGCATGAAAATGTTTTCGGATTGGGTAACCGATACGCCTAGGGATTTATTCTTGGCGGAAAAAATGGCGCTGGCAATCGAGACATCGTTACAACGGTCTATCCGAAGCGGAAGGTCCGTGTTGGAAGCCACGTAAACCGTTTCAATCTTTGTATTATTTGTTTGAATCAGTTCGATCCCATTTCCCTTCCCATTGACCGCGTTCACATCGACGAGGGTATCGTCACTCGATTTTTCCACCCGAATGCACAGGCTCGCACCGGTGATAATACAATCGGAAATAAAGTGCTCGCTGGAATTCTCCCCGTCGATAACCAAACCATACGTACCGAGACCCAAATTGCAGTTAATCACATGGACACGCGAGGAATTGGTAATATGCAAGGCGAAGCGTTCCTGTCTTGCATAGTCGCTGTCGCTGAGAATCAGGGGAGAGGCAGCCGATTCGATAAAAATCTTTGTATCTGCGATCAAGGTGGAATATTCCTGATCTTGCGATACAGGTCGAGACTCGTCGACGAGAATGCTTCCGAGGAAATTCGCTCCCAATGTAATATTGGAAAGAACCGTCCCGCTCGCTTTGTTCTGGACAACGATTCCATACCCCCGGTTGGGTTTCAAGGCTTGCGTGATGTTGTAGTCAATCGCATCGGAGCCGGAGGTACACTCTTGAATCGTATTCTCGTTCGATCCTTCGTCCTGGATGGTGATACCATTTCCTCCGCTTCCCAATATATCGGCGCGCAGAATGGTATTGTGGTGGGCGCCGCTCCGTATGAGAATTCCATCACCCCCATTGCCGGGAAAGAAATTGATTGCAGAATATAACATATTTCGGAATACACATCCCACTCCGGCATCCTCAATCCGGTTGGTGTGTGTATCTTTGCCCTCGATCAGAATCCCATGTTCGCCATTCGCCATCGATATCAGATTGGTGAATTGATTGTTATTCGCGCCGTTTTGAATCACCACACCCGATTCACGATTGCCTTTGAGGGTCCACCCTGTCTTCAGACTGTATTGCCCGCCGGAATAGAGGTTGGTGATAATATTCCCGAGTGTCTTCTCTCCCGTAAGAACTAATCCGTTTTCGGAATCGATCAAGGAGGATCCAGAAAGTGTGTTCGCTGTTGCATTGGGTCCCAGTTGAAGCGCGTTTCCCTGACATCCATCAATTTGCAGGTTGCTCAGATAATTATTCTCCGTGTCGTAAAGGAATACTCCCATTTGGCCGCATTGCTTGATCGATAGTACATTCGTGTACAGGTTATACGACGTACCAATCATGTTCAAATATCCGCCTTGAACGGTTAACCCGGTTCCCAGGCATTTTTCGATCGAAAGGCCGGTTGTAAACATATTTCCCTTGCATTGATCGAGGAACACTCCAAATCCCCCGCCCCGAACGCTGATAGAATCCCAGTTCGAATCTTGTTCCCCGGTGGCCGAAATCCCTCCTTTGATACAATTCTCCGTTGAAATAAGTTTGTATGTGTTCTGCTTGGAATTCTGGCTGCGCAATCCCACGCCCGGGCACTCGCGAATATTCGCTCGAATGGTATTTTTACCGCCTCCTTCACAGACGATGCCATCTCCACCGCTGTAGAGCACCCAAATGGATTGGCGTTCTTCATAGACGAGACCGATTGTATTGCCAAAGCCATTTATATGGATTGCATCCGCCGAGGCCGACGAGAAGGTTCCCGACTTGATGGTCACATTGTTGGCGTTGATTTTCAGCGTCTCCCGCATAGCCACCCGATTTAAGTTCATGACGCACCCGTCCGACAGAGAAATACTCCCTTCGACGCCAAGCGCATTCCTGGGAATATCGAGCACAGTCTGGGGCGTCAAACTGAAACCAACCGAATCAATCTGTCCCTCAACCCGGGTAGCGATATAATTCTTAAATGATTTGCCGTCGTAGGCGGAGGGATCGGAACCAGAAAACGCGAGGAAATCCGCTTCTTCCATTTGATCCGTTGTCGCATCCAGATCGATGGATTGGGAGACATATTCGCGGTCGGTTCCATTCAACTGATGGATGCGCGTCCAGATTTCATGAATTTCATGTTCTGCGGCTCCATTCGTGGCTTTGGCGGGTGAATCTTCATATTCTGTAACGAAAACGGTTTGGACGTACCCATTCTCATCTTTTACTTCTGTCCATACTTTCACCGTTTTCTTGTTTTGATCGTCAAATTTTGTTAAATCGAATTCTTTATTGAGGAATTGGGTGATTTCATCCAGAGACAGTTTACCATCCTGTTTGATACCCATCTCGTTGGTCTGGATGAGGAGATTGTACCCCATCGGTAGTTGGGGTAATGGAGGAACCTCGACGCCCGGCAAGGATTGGATGGTTCTTTCTTCGCTTTTACCTGCGGGATTTACCGCGAAAACGATTAACTCTTCGCCTTCCTCATAGTAAGCGGGTAAAAGAAACCGAATGCAATTGTCGGTTTTATAAAACGGTTCGACTGTACGATCCTTGACGAAGATACTGGAACCGGTTAGCTCCTTCCCCGAGATTTCGACCAACTGTCCCGCCTTCGCCTCATCGGGTGTCACATCGTAAATGATAGGAGGACCCACCACGCGAAAAAGTACGGGTTTTGTCGATGTTTTGCTTTGCGGATCGTCTAAAACAACCTCATATTCTCCGGGTTGCGTATTGGATGGAACGGTAAACGTTATGGATAACTCCGCCGATCTGTCGATTTTTGTATCGATCTCTCCAAACGAGAGTTTATACGGATCTGCACCCACCAACGAGTTGAGACGTTCGCCAAATATAACAACCGAGGTTCCCTCGAAAGATGGAAATTGGGGTGGGCCGTTGGAATTCGGGGCAAATCCCCAGGTGGGCTTGATGGATGTAACAAAGGGTGCGCGCACAATTGTGAATTTTTCCGGGAAGGAATACAGTTGGATCGACGCGGCCGTCTCGATGGAAATCGTGACGTTCCGATTGGAAGCCATACCCTGGAGCGCCTTCGGTACTTTCACAACAAGACGTGTTTTGTCTCCGGAAACGACCTCTCCTTGTTGATCGCCAAAATAGACATGGTTATCTTTCGGATTGGGCGAGAATCGCTCCCCGGTAATTGTCACCTCCGAGCTTTCTGCACCTCTCTTGGGAGAAAAATCGGTCAAAATCGGGCCAAAAGGATCGCCGACAACAACCAGCATGGTTTCCAGCGGGGTTGGCCCTGGGGAGATCTCCATTGCTCTGGGATTGAGCAAATATCCCATCAGTCCGGCAATACGTTCCGCAATCTTGCCCATGGTGGATACTTTTGCGAGAAACTTTAAGAATCCATTGGCGTTGGCGATGGTATTTTTCAGCGTCCCCAGTAATTTCTTTTCCGCTTCCGAAACCTCTTTTTCCATTTTCTCTTTCAGACTTTGTTCTTTGGCTGACAAGCCGGTTGTGATGCTAGTGATGGCCATTCCTTTCCCCACTTCAACGAGAACATCCAAAAGAACTTGCATAATTCGTTTTGCGCTGGTTCCCGGAGTAAAAATCACACCAAGGTTCTCTTGCGAGGCAGCGGCCAATCCAAATTTCTGTCCGTTCCTCAGGGCTTTTTCCACAAAAGTTTTATCGTCTCCCTTCACCAATTTCCAAATATCGACCATCACCAGCGCCAAATTGGTGACCGTGGATGAAAAAGCCAAGTATTCTCCATCTTCGGTGGATTTTATTCCACTGAAATCCCACCCCTGATAATCGCGCAACGCCCCGCTGAACATCCGCAATTCGTAAACGCCATCATCGGGAAGCAGTTTTAAGGGTTCATTAACCTTGATCCAATCCATCCCGTAATCCAGGCCGCGTTTGAGAACGTTGATGTTGCTGGTCCATTGGCTGGCCGCGACGAAATTCGTTACTTTATATCCAGTATGCTTGAGCCCTTTGGATCGGATTTCAATAAATGGGGTATTCACGCCTAACGGCATGGATTCCGGATCGACTTGAAATAAAGCCACCAGCCAATCGACAGGGCTGTAACCGTTATCCAATTTCATTTTGAGCGATCTGTCTTCGGAAGAATACGCAGCCTTTAGATATTCCCGATCCACTCCATAGATTTTCACCGGCTTCTCGGCGCCGCCAGCATCCATAAGCGTGACTAGAGGGAGAGATGATCCGGCGGCGAGTGTAGAAGCATGGCGTTCGCTTTCTTCGTTCGAGAACGAACGCACTTTGTTGCTTAGGGTTTCCTCAAGAGATGCCGTCAAGCGATCGGGCAATGCATCGGTGAGAGCGGCAACCGCCTGATTCCACGCCTCTCTCACAGGTTCGTCTTCCAGTCCGTCCGCTCCGGCGGAATACCGTTGGTCGATGACACTCGCGAGTTGTTTGATTTCGGGCAAAGGCTCCATGAGATCAAAAAGCATCTTGGCATCGATGGGATCGCGAGTCATGAAGAAGGGATTCATAAAAACCAACGTTTTAGCGGTCGATAAGGCATCGATCACGATACCCGTTGTGGAAGGGGTTGTTCCCGAAAGGAGCAATGCCAGATACGTATTGTTGGCTGCGGATGAGGAGGCCGCACCCAAGATAGTAATTTCGTCGATGACGGCAGGTGTTGTAAAACTGCCGTCCGGATTTACGGGCGATTCACCATAAGCGCTGACGATGGTAAAATCGCCGGGATTGAGTCCTTTTCCGAGAACCAATTGCCCCGACGAAGGCTTCGTTACATAAAAACTGCTATCGCTATCCGCAACTCCCCCTGGCG
>CAZFOX010000329.1:0-6086 GCA_964520565.1 uncultured bacterium
CAATGGGACATGGAATTCCATTACGCCAATGGAATCACGATGGTTTATACCGACAACCAGGGGCGTGCCAAGCAGGGCGTTCGCTTTGAAGGAACTAAGGGATGGGTGCACGTCAATCGTGAAAGCATCGACGCCGAACCCAAATCGCTTTTAACTTCCAAAATCGGCCCAGATGAAATTCACCTGATCGAAAGCGAAGACCATCATCGCAACTTCGTCGATGCGATCAAGAGCCGGGGCGAAACGATCTGCCCGGTGGAAACGGCGGTTCACTCGGATACGATCTGCCAGCTCGCCAACATCGCCACCCGCCTGGGTCGTAAACTGCGATGGAATCCGGAAAAAGAACAATTCATCGGCGACGAGGAAGCGAACAAGATGTTAAAAAGACCCATGCGCGCTCCCTGGACGCTGGAAGCATAACGAACAGAATTCAATCATCCTCGTGTAGGGTGCGGTCGAGCGTAGCGAGCCCCACCTAAAAACCACTTGGTTGATAAAAAAAGGTGTTTCAAGAATGAACAAACCTAAGACATTCCCCCTAATGATCGCGCTACTTATCTGTTACGCCGGTTATGGAGTATCTTGCGGAAACGCTTCCAGCGATCCAACCGATGCGTGGCGGTTGGGAGCGGCCGCCTGGTGCTTCAAAGAATATACCTTCTTCGAAGCGGTCGATAGAACCGCCGAATTGGGCTTACCCTTTATTGAGGCGTTTCAGGGGCAGAAGATCGCGCCGGACATCGACGCAGTTATGGATGCATCGATGCCCGGCGATGTTGTGAATCGTCTCAAGGAAAAACTGAATCAAAAAGGTATTACGCTCACCAGCATTTACATCCATCGCCTTCCCGGCGAGAAGAACGAATGCCGCAAGGTGTTCGAGTTCTGCCGCCAACTGAACCTGGAAACCATCGTTTCGGAACCCGAACCGGAAGATTTGGATACCATCGAAAAACTGTGTGACGAGTTTGGCATCAACATCGCCATCCACAATCACGCCGAAGGGCTTTCCCGCTATTGGAGTCCCCAGGAAGCCATGAAAGTTTGCGAAGGGCGCAGTGCGCGTATCGGTGTCTGCGCCGATACCGGCCATTGGCAGCGTTCCAAACTCGATCCGGTGGAAGCCTTGAAAGCGCTGGAAGGGCGCTTGATTTCCGTTCACTTAAAAGACCTCAACGCCTGGGAACGCGAAGCCCACGACGTTCCCTGGGGAACGGGGAAAGGCCGGATCGCGGATGTTTTGGCGGAATTGCATCGCCAGAAAGTTCGTCCAACCCTAATCGCCATCGAATACGAATACAACTGGACAAACAACCTCCCCGAAATAGCTCAATGCATCCAGTATTACAAACAGATCGTACGGGAGTTGCGCGATGAAAGCCCGCTGTCCGTGGGTTGGGCCTCGGTCGATATCACCCCGGAAAAACCGGTAGCCCTTATCGGCCAATTGCATAAACGAATTTCCCAGTCGGTTCTCGATCCCCTCACCGCCACGGTGCTGGCGCTCGAAACCCGGAACAGAAACGGAGAGCGGGAACAGGCGATTATGCTTTCGTGCGACCTGCTCTATTCAAGCAAGATTGTGCAGGAACGCTTGCAGGAGCGCTTGAAAAAGGAAATTCCCGATTTCGATTCGCAGAAGTTCTTTATGAACGCCACCCACACCCATACCGGCCCCGGTTACAGCGACGCGGCGTTCAAGGGACTGTATGACGTGAGCGAAGACGATGGCGTTATGAAGGCTTCCGATTACGGCGATTTCTTCGTCGAGCGGGCAAGCGAGGCCGCCGTGAAAGCCTGGAAAAATCGCAAACCGGGCGGATTCACTTGGGGATTAGGCCACGCCGTCGTGGGGAGAAACCGCCGGGCTCATTACTTCGATGGAACCACGGCGATGTACGGCAACACCAGCCGGGAGGATTTTTCCAATATCGAAGGGTATGAAGACCACGACGTCAATCTGTTGTTTTTCTGGACGCCGGAGAACGAGCTAACGGGGATCATTGTCAATATCGCCTGTACATCGCAGGAGACGGAAGGGCTCAGCGACGTCTCCGCCGATTTCTGGCACGACGCGCGAATCGAAATCCGCAAACGCCTGGGTAAGGACGTTTTCCTATTTCCTCAATGCTCGGCGGCGGGCGATTTATCACCTCATTACCTGTATAACTCGCGGGCAGAGGAAATCATGCGCCAGCGGCGGGGACTCTCGAGTCGGCAGGAAATCGCCCGCCGGATCGCCGATGCGGTGGAAGACGTTCTTCCGCTATCGCGGGATGATATCGTACGCAATCCCATCTTCAAACATACGATATCGAAAATCTCACTTCCCGTGCACGATGAAACTCTGGTTCCTTTTTACGAAACGGATCCCGTCAACGCCACCGAAATTCACGCGGTGCGCCTGGGAGACCTCGCCATCGCCAGCAACCCCTTCGAACTGTATCTGGATTACGGAATTCGCATCAAGGCGAAAAGCCCGGCGCTGCTGACGTTTCTCGTACAACTGTCCAGTCAACACAGTGGATACCTGCCTACCGAAAAAGCGGTGCGGGGCGGCGGGTACAGCGCGGATAAGTTTATTGTTGGCCCGGAAGGCGGCCAGATGCTGGTTAACGAAACCGTACGGTTGCTTCAAGCCCTGTGGAATGAATGAACGACTTCGATGGAGGATAAGAAATGGGAAACATTCATATCGGATTAAACGCGGAATTCTCGCGCAGTTCGGACAAGCCATTCGAGTGGGCGGTCGAAAAAGCGGCGGAGATGGGATACAAGTATTACGAGCCGATGGTGCATTTCAGACGGGAGTTGATGAGCGAGGCGGGATACTTTCACACCGTATCCATGTTCGACGATCCCTTCCGCATCAAGGACGCCTGCGACAAGGCGGGCTTGACGATCTCCGGCCTGCAGGCGCACGGCCCGCTGGGGCGGCCCGACGTGCACGGCGAGTATATCAAACTGGCAATCCGCACCGCCGCCGAGATTGGCGTCCCGGTGGTCAACACCGACGAAGGCATCAAGGCCAAATGGACAACCGAGGAAGAGGATTTTGTTCTGATCAAATATACCCTGCGGGAGGCGTCGTTCATCGCCGAACGCCGGGGCGTTAAGATCGGGCTGGAGCCGCATGCGCAGTATTCCAGACATCCCGACGGCCTGGATCGCATCTACAACCTGGTCGATTCGCCCGCCATCGGCATCAACTTCGACACCGGCAACGCCTACCTATGCGGGCACGACGTCTATGCCTGGCTGGAGCGGGTAGCAGAGCGCCTCGTCCATCTTCACGCCAAGGATATCTCGGTGGAGCATTCCGAGGCGGAGCGGGGGCATGTCACCGGCACGCCGGTGGGCTGCGCCTGCGGCGAGGGCGTTCTGGATTGGGCGAGGATTATAGATATCGTTCGCAAAAAAACGCCGCGCGATATCGTCTTCTCGGTCGAATGCGGTACCCCGGCTCAGGCCGCCAAGAGTTTGGAGCATCTGTCGGATCTGGTTTAAAAAGAATATATTTTATATTTACCTGGAAATCGTAAACCACGCTTTCCATTCGGCGTTATTTTGTTTCGCGCGTAGCATCAGGACACTCAAGGTTTCGTCCGCAGGATTATCCGGGCACTCGCCGAGGAAGAATTCAAATGCGGCGGGGGAGGAGCAGCGCAATGTCAGTTCGCCGGGTGCGTCCCGCAACGTCCAGATAATGGATAGATCGGTCTGTCTTTCACACTGTCCCGCTTCAACCTTATTGAGATACTCGTATCCATTGGATGTTTCGGATAATTTCGCTTCCTGGAGGGGAAGGGTGCACGATTTGAGCGTCCCCCGGACGTGATAGAAGAGATCGTACTGATGGGATTCGCCGGAAACGGCGCGGACGTCGTCTCGAACGCCATCCTCGATCAACGTTAACGAACGTTGGATATCGACCCCGTCGTAAGCGTCCTTGACGCCCGCCGAGACGGCGGTGTCTTTGTAATCGATCAAATATCCGCTGCAACGTTTTTGTTTCTTGCCGTCCACAACCAGCAGGTTGTGTGCGGCGGACGCACGATACCAGGCATTGAGAGGGATTCCGTAGCCGGAGGTTCCCAGATCGGGCATGATGACTTTCTCTCCGGCGTAAAGGATCATGTTGAGACGATCGAGGTGATCGTGTCCGCCGCCGTAGGGGCCGAACTTAAGGTAGGCGTTTACCCTTTCGTTTCGCAGGATCGCGATGCCGGAATTCTTAAAAAGAACGCTTTGGGGTGCCAGCGGTTTGGCGGGAGGAAGATCGGCCGGGCCATAGAGCAGGGCTTCGATCGAATTGCGTTTTCGATGGGTGTACATGCTCGCCAGGGTTTGAGGAAGGATGGAATCGTCCCACAAAGTACAGGCGATTTCGTAATAGGATGCCTGATCGACCAGCGATTGCTCCGGCCATCCGTCATTGGTTGCCGGGAACTCGCCGTTGGAAAACGCGAATTGGATGGGAGCGATATACGTGAGGCGGAATTGATCGGTTCCTTCGAGAGAATATTCCCGAGCACGGGCAGCGACATACAGCGGTTCCAGCGAGGAGATCGTGTAATAGTGATAACTGATCGAGCCTTCGTACCAGAAACCGTCGCCGTTGATTCCCTTCTCGATTTGCTTCTTCAATCCAAATTCGCCGTCGATGGCCTGGGACGCCAGTTCTTGATCACCGACCGCCAGGCCGACCAGGCCGACGGCGGCGTTGTGCCAGCTGTGGATGTTGTGGATGGATCGGGTTTGTTGGTGAATGAAACGTGCGTCGGGAACCAAAAACTTATCGGCGATGATGCGGCGATCTTCGGGCGATAGATCGGGGCAGATATCCCAATAGGCCTGCGCGAGGCGCACCAGATGGGTAGCTTCGTCCAACGACTGTTCGCGGATGATTCCCTTTCCTGCGTGAGCGCCATGCGGTTCGAATTGCTCGAAATGACCGGCGTACCACAGAAGGATTTTGCGAGGATAATCCAGCCACGACTTCTCCCCGGCGATTCGATAGAGAATCGCCGATTGCGCGGCGGCCGTGGCGATTTCCGAATGAACGAGGGATCGCCAGCAGTCGTCGTACGGTGGGCCGCTGTAGACCCGCCCGCATTTCGTGCAGACGTGTTCCGTAGGCTTATTGGGATCGAACAGCAATCGCCGGGCGTCGTCGTCGCAATAGTATTCATGCAGCCAGCCGGTGGTTCCCAGGGGAGGATATTCGTATCGGGACTCTATCGTTTGCACACTGTTTTTCATTCGAGAGACGATATCCGCAGCCCAGGAATAATTCGAGACTTTTTCCCTGACGCGTTCCCAATCCACTCCGCGCGAACCAGGATTAGCGACAGGTTCCGCACAGAGCGAGTGATGAATGAATATCGTTACGAGACATACCAGAAATGCCGGACGATAAGTGGGATTGACCATGCTATCGAAAAAACCTTCCGTTTATAAAATAGAGATTCACTCATCATTACAGAAAACCGGCAAAGAGTAAATATAAAGAATAACGAAGGCAATATTGCACGGAGAATATCTTTGTACTAATATGAAATGAATTCGATTTCTTTTCTTTTTTCCACGAAATCGAACGTTTTCTAGCAGGTCATACAATACTTGTGGAGAATACGATTCATGATGAACGGACAATGGATGAAACAGACGGTAGTTTTGGCGCTGCTTGGTTTGGCTTTCCTGATCTCGGCACAGGGTGGATACGCTCTTATTATTTCGGGAACGAAAATCGCGACCACAGCGGGAGACACAGCGATCGAGAGTATGCGGATCGGCGATCAATTAAACGCCGGAACGATGGGAATCGACGAGTTTGGAGCAACGAAAGTAACATGGAGTACGCAATATCATATTTTCCGAAGAAATCCCGTGAGTTATTTTTCCGCTCAAGATTATATGATCAAGATAACTTACGGGGAGAACAAACAACTGATTGTCTCTCCGGAACAACCCTTTCTCTTGGGCAGCAACGAAATAAAAAGCGCCAGCCAATTAGTCCCTAATTACGACTCGCTTCTAAAAAACGATAATACCAGCGAGATGGTTCTGTCCGTAACGATCGT
>CAZFOX010000330.1:0-5122 GCA_964520565.1 uncultured bacterium
CTGAATCCAGGGTTTTTCCAGTTCCAATGATTTCCTTCATTTTTCTTCTCCGTTTTACTCCCCTCCGGCCGTTTCCCGATTCTTCCACCAAACAGAAAACCGGTGCGGGAGCCTTTCCATGATGTGATTCCTTCGCGCTCAGGCCCATACTCTTCCGTCTCATTGCCGGCGCGTAATCGGTGTTACCTGGCTTTTGCCGCTTTAGCGGGCGCCAATTTATCTCCTTTGAGTTTGTCCATAATGATACGCTGCATAACATCGATAAAAATGCTAACCACAAAATACAAAATGACCCCGGATGCGATCGACCAGAAGAAGAATACAAAAATCAATGGGACGATTTTCATGGCGGTGGCATTGGGGCCTTCCATCGACTGCTGGCTCGTGCTCCACAACATCAATATCGCATATGCCAGAGGAAGAATATTGATCGGGATGATATACGAGCCGAGGGGGATGAAGAACGCTCCATCCGGCGCCGATAAATCCTGAATCCAACCAATGAATGGCGCGCCACGTAGTTCGACCGCCATGGCAAAGGTCGCATAAAGAGCGATAAAAACGGGAATCGTCGTTAGAATGGTCAGGCAGCCGGAAAGCGGATTGACTTTATGTTTCCGGAACAGTTCCATCTGCTCTTTTTGCAGCTTTTGCTGGTCGTTCTTGTATTTCTCTTTCAGGGCGTTGATCTGGGGCTGAAGCGCCTGCATCTTCTTGGTGGTCTGAATCTGTTTCTGGTAAATCGGAAACATCAGAACCTTCATCAGCAGGGTCAACACGATGATCGCCAGTCCGTAGTTGGGAACAATCCGATACATTCCCTGAAGCAGACGCAACATCAGATTGGCGATCGGTCCGATAATGCTGCGAAGAAAGATCTGGCGGGCATCCTGCAATCCTTCCCCGGCCAGGACCAGGTCGTCTTCATTGATGGGTCCCACATATAAAATAAACTTATCCGTCCGGGAATTGCCCGGTCCAAGCGAATCGACCTCCATGCGTACACCCACGTTGGGTTTCCAATTTCCGCGGGCATGCGAGCCAGGGGAGGCAATTCCTTCCAGAGCCTGCAGTGTGGGGGTTTTGGGAACGATGGCGGACATGAAATACTTTTGACCGACTCCCACCCACCCGACATTCTTTCCATACAGCAGTCGCGTTTGAGACGACTGATATTCCGGAAGCAGACTGGCTGGATCTCCGGCGATTTCCTGAGCCACGGTCTTCGCCAGAGTGATAACCGTGGATCCCTCCTGTTGGATCAGGAAATTATTTACGGTATCCTTGCGCATGGAGGGAAAACCAAAACCTCCCTGCCATAGAAAGTCGTAAAATCCATTTTCGAATGGCAATTCGCGGCTGGATTGATTGACGATCCGAACTTCCATTTCGAGATGATAACTGTCCGGCATGAAGCGATAAATCTTTTCGATCGATAAACCACCGGATTCATAAGTGAATCGTACCGGAGTAGGCTCGGTAACCTGGATTCGTTCGGTGTCGCATTGATAAGGAATACTTCTATCAAGACGGTCTTTCCCCCAACGGATCATAAAACCGGCATTCCCCTGGGGGAATAGGGAATCGATCGCTTCCACATAATGCGGTCCATTGTTTTCATGTGAGAGCAATAGATCCAATTCCAACTGGGCCAGTTGCTGCGTATGGGCGGCGCCGCGTTTCGCTTGCAATTCCAGATAACGGCGGTCTTCCAGTAACTCCTTGAACGACAAGAGTTTCCAGGAAACCGGGATTGCTCCATGCGTGGAAAAAACGACTCGGTACAGAGGACTTTCCACAACGATTTCCCGACTGGCTTCCGCCGGTTCTCCCGAAGGAAGCCAATCCCAGGAACTTGGCGATGTCGAAGAAACAACGAGCGTCCCCGTGGCTTCTGCAGGTACTGATGCTTCCGAAATTTCCACAGGGGCAACTGTGGGAGATTTACCGGGAGTTGCCGTAATAACCTTGGACGTGGGCGCGTCGGATTTTGGAATCCGGGGGGGCGTTTTTTTTGCGTTTATCCAGCTGAATGCAAAAATAACCAGCATCGACAAGGCAAAACAAAGGATCAATCTTTTTTCGGTTTCCATGATTAAGTAGCTATTACATTCCTGGCATAATGGATCGGATCAGCGGAGACAGCGTTTTTCAGCGGGGGGGGTCGGTGGCAAATCCACGCCTCCCGGATGAAACGGATGACACTTCGCAAGACGTTTCAATGCCAAAAAACTGCCTTTTACCAGGCCAAAGGAGGAAATAGCTTCCATTGCATACACCGAACAGGTGGGGTAAAAACGGCAAGCCGGCCAGAGGATGGGAGAAATCCATCGATGATAAGTTTTTAAAATTAAAATCGCCAGCCGCGCCGGTAAGGAAACGATAGCCACATGCGCCCCTGTCCTGTCAGTGATTTCCTGGCTCCGGCGCGCGCTTGCTTCATGGGATCATCTCAACGAATATCAATCGTCTTGCTTCAGGAGTTTCTTTCGTTTTAACAGGCCGTGAATCTCGTACGCGAGGTCAAAGTAACCAACCTCCCGGATGCCTCTCTTGGCACGTATGACCAGATCGACCGATTGACTGAATTGACCCTTCATGCGCCGGAATATTTCTCGTAACCGCCTTTTCGCCTTATTGCGTTCTACCGCCTTTCCTACAACACGGCTAACCGATATAGCCAACCGAGAATTATTTCCATGGTTGGGGCGGATATAAAGGATGCAATAATCGCCTTCCCAGCCGCGCTGACGCAATACGTTTCGTACTTCTTGACTCTTGTGCAAACGCTCATTCTTCCGAAACCGGTTATCCAAATCCATTATTCCATTTCCGGGACGAATCAACGTAAGTTATTCAATTAGAGCATTTTGGGGCCCATTGAATCAGAAACTGTCAAGCGATAACGGCCTTTTTGGCGGCGTCTCTTCAGAACATCGCGCCCACCTCGCGATTTCATGCGTTCGCGAAATCCGTGCGTTCGAATCCGTTTGATATTGCTGGGTTGATAGGTACGTTTCATCGTTTCGCCTATTAGATATATCCTTCTGTTAATGTGAGCTAAACATCTTAATTTCGGCCATCATCCAGTCAAGGAGTCCGTCTCAATCTGTTTCTCCTTCCCGATATCGTCAGCGTGTGATGCCAAGAGAAAAAAGTCATCTGCATGAAACCATTCATCAAATAGGGAAAGTTAGATTGATCGTCGCTGTAGCAAAAATAGAAAAACCTGCCACTCCGCAATTATCAAAACGATGAAATTGCCTTTCTTCCATGTAAAATAATGTTTAAGCACTCTCATTTTATATCTCCTGATAAGAGAAGTGCGTCAAACTGACACGGTCTCTATAGAATAAAAGTCCAATAGGAGATATCAATCTATGAATCATACAGGATGAATAACCCATCGTGTAAAATCAAAAAGAACAACGTACTTTGTTAAGCAAGCCACAATGAACCAGATATATCATAACTCTATCCAATGAAATTCCTCCATTCTTTTGTTCTTCAAAAAGGATTTTTTTTCATGGGATGTTATTTTTCCTGACAATTGGCCCGATTTTTGTTTATTGTATCAGGGAATGGCTTGTTAGAAAGGTCTTTTATGCATAAATTATTATTTTGAAGATAGTTATTCTGAAAGTAAGAATTAAAAAAACTGGATCATTGTAGCCTGTATGAGAAAAAATCAGATTCGGAGTCACACAACCAAGGCTGTATCGGTATCCAAGAGGAGTTCGATCATGTTCCCGGCAATGAAATCTGGTAATCCTTCTTCCTCGAATGCGATGACGGAGCAAGTTTCTTTCATGCTTCCCTTGGCTCGTATTCCAAAATCTTCTCATCTCGATGGGATATCGGCAAGAAATACTTTTTGGAAACCGGAGACGGCAATTTATGAAGATACCCGCCAGTTTATTATCGTTGTGGAACTACCAGGTATCGAGCCACAATCCGTTGAACTCGTTATCGAAGATAACACAATACAAATCAAAGGATACAATATCTCCTTGGCGGATAAAAATATAGCGGTTTTTCCCATGGGATGGGATCCGGGGCCATTTACACGATTGATATCTTTGCCAGCTTGTGTAGAGAAAGACCAGGTGCGGTTCCATCATGAAAATGGAGCATTGACGCTGTTCTTACCTAAAAAAGCTCCATCCGATCCAAAAACAATTAAAATTCACTTCGAAAATTAGACGCCGAATTTGAAAAAGAAAAGACGCGCCGTTAAACATTGGCGCGTCTTTTCTTATTATTTGACCGATCTCAAAGTTGGATTTTCACATCGAATTTCTGCTCGGACTTGATCATCTCGTCCCAGGTTAATTCTCGTCCCTCATAAGCGGCTATGCGCCCGAGAATCGAAGTGAGTGTACTTTCAGCGCCCTGGAGAGTCTGGTTTTGGAATTTTCCGCTGTTGATGCTTTCAATAAAAGCGGCGATTTTGTTTTCTTCGCTGTTATTCAGATTATCTTCCGTTTCCAATTGGAAGGCGTTATCGCCAGTGATTTTTGCGTGGCCGCTGTATGCAATATCGGCCACACCCTTGGTTCCAAAGAGGCGGTTCCGGCAATCGCTCCATCCCTTCAGGAACTGGCTGGAACTGAAATCCAGAACGGCGCCATTGGGATAGATGAAAGCGCCAACGAAATGATCCCAGCAATCGCCTACATCGGTGCGCGCTTTGCGCCCGCCTGTGCAAAAGGCTTTTACCGGATGCGCCTGCATAAACCAATTGGCCACATCGATGACGTGGATATTTTGTTCGACGATGATGTCGCCGGATAGTTCGATATCGAACACCCAATTGCGAAGGCGATTTTCCCCCTCCGAAGCGCCTTCCCGGGCACGGTTGTCGAGGCGTCCGGCATGATAATTTACCATTCCACTCACGATTTCACCGATCGCTCCATTATGAATCTTTTCGGCGATTTGCTTGTAACTATCGCTGTAACGAATCTGGAAACCGATGGCTACACTGACTTTCCCTTCCGCCTTTTTCCCCGCTTCGATAACTCGTTTTGCTCCAACGACATCGGTCGCTACCGGTTTTTCCATATAAACGTGCTTACCGGCATTTACGGCGGCTTCCAGATGAAGAGGATGGTAGTATGGA